>CAIXSK010000125.1 GCA_903922075.1 uncultured beta proteobacterium
AGTAGACCAGTTCGCGGGAGATGGACCATAAAACGGTGCTGAAGGCGACCAGTTGCAATGTCGATCCGATAAAGATCAGCAGGAAATACAGCGAGCGCTGGGTGAAGGTGTTGATGTCCTCGGCGACGCGCTGGTCGGGATTGTCGATGCCGGCGTTGGCGTTCAGTTCGTAGAAGTTGCGGTGGCTGAAATAGCTGTCCAGAAAACGATGGGTCAGCCAGCGACGCCAGTGGATGCCGAGTGTGTCGCGGACGAAGTAATGCAGCGCGAAGATCGGCACTGCCATGACCAGCAGGCCGAGGCAATACTTGATCGAGTCCCAGAACCGCTGCTCGTCGCGGGCGGCCAGTGCCGAGGTGAATTCGCCGGTCTGCTCGTTGAAGAGCACGGCGAAGCGCGTCTGGCCGAGCAACAGCACGACCAGCAGGGCGAGCAGTCCCCAGGCCTTGAGTCGCTCGTCCTGCCGCCAGTAGGGCGAGGCGATGGCCCAGAAGCGTTGCCAGAGATGTCGGTCGGCCGGGGTCATGGATTTTTTCCTGAAGGGGCTGCGATACCTGCTCCGTAGGGGGCTTTTAATTGTTCATGCCCGTCGGCTCTTTTTACTCTTCGGCTGGGGCTGGGGTCAAGCGCCCAGGCGGCCGTTACGCGCCATGTCGCGCCGGAAAGAAAACGGGCTGCCTGGGCAGCCCGTCGTGTTGCTGGGAGCGGCTGACCGCGCCGGTGTTTCAGAGTTTGAGGTCGGCGCGGAGCTTGGCTAGCAGCTTGGGGCCCATGCCTTTGGCGCGGACCACGTCGTCCAGTTTGGCGTACGGACGGCCGGCGACGATGGCGCGGGCCAGTCCATCGCTGATGCCCTTGACGGCGCGCAGTTCGCCAGCGCTGGCGCTGTTGATCGAAATGCCGGTGGCCGATGCCGGCTCGGTTGCCTTGGCGGCTGGCTTGGCCGGGATGCTCTTGGGAGCGGTTTGGCTCTTTGTTTCCACCGGTGTCTGGGGCCTGGCTTCGAGCTTGATCGGCGCGATGCTCGGCCGGGCCAGCGTGCGGTAGTCGCGGGTGACGTAGCCGGCCGGGGTCCATTCGCGCAGCATCAGCGTCAGGTGGCCGGTCGGCGGCAGCGGGCCGGCGTGGGTGGTGAAGCGCGAACCGGACCATTCGCTCTGGCCGTTCAGCGTGCCGAGGATGAGGCTGGCGACCGGGATGCCGCTCCAGGCGCCGCCGCCGTAAGGGCTGTCGAGCGCCCATAGTTCGAGAGCCAGGGTGCCGCTGATGTTGTCGGCGTCGCGCGGGTTTTCGATGCGGGCGATATCGAAGGTGATTTGCTCATTGGTGAAGCCGCAGCACACGGTGCCGCGCAGGCGCGGTTGCAGGAAACTGACCGGCTGGGTGTAGCTGGCGCCGTCTTCGATGCGGTCGAGCTGACCGCCGAAGCCGGAGACCAGAATCATCGAAACGATGTGCGGGCCTTCGCCGGCGGGTGGCAGGGCGGTGGCGGTGCCGTTGATGGCGATGCAACCGGTGCCGTTCGGCTGGAGCAGGCCGAGTGGCAGTTCGGCGATCTTGGTGCCGGCGTCGGTCCACAGTTGCAGTGCCCAGTCCTGGCCGCTCAGGCGGGCTTCGTCGCAGAGGATTTCGGCATTGAGGTGGGCCAGGTCGCCATCGAGGCGATAGCCGTGCGAATGGCCGAGTCGGGCGACGGGATTGCTGGCGAGGGCGAGGGTCATGGGGCGGCTTTCCGGAGGTGAGGGGCGCGCATTATAGGAGCGCTTCGATGACATTTTTTCGACGCCAGCCAACTATTTTTTGATCGCCCAATGATGGTGCAAAACCACGCTGTGGTGCGGCTTACAAGCCAGTTTGTTTTGTTCTGAACGCGACAATAAAATGCATATTGGATCGCTTTTTTGCACCGTTTTTGGGAATGCTACGGTCGGCCTGAAAAAATGGCCAAAATCGAAATCTGCGACAATGGCGCATGTCTGAAAAAACACTTGCCGGTGCGTTGCTGCCGATGGCATGTCGACCGGGTTGCGGCGCCTGCTGCATCGCGCCGTCGATTTCATCGCTGAATAAACCGGCCGGCGAGCCATGCCGTCATCTCGACGACGAATTCCGTTGCCGGATCTTCGGCCGCCCGGAACGCCCGGAATGCTGTGCCGGCCTGCAACCGTCGCCGGAAATGTGCGGCGAAACGCGGCAGTACGCGTTGCATTGGCTGGCCGAACTCGAAGTGCTGACTCATCCGGGATAGTAGAATGCGGCCTCCCAACATTGGCTGCGCTCCATGGACCCGATTCTTCTGCTCAAAGCCCTGATCCTCGGCATCGTCGAAGGGCTGACTGAGTTTTTGCCGATCTCGTCGACCGGCCATCTGATCATCGTCGGTAGCCTGCTCGGCTATACCGACGACCAGAGCAAGGTTTTCAAGATCGTCATCCAGCTCGGGGCCATTCTCGCCGTCTGCTGGGATTTCCGCGAACGCATCGGCAAAGCGTTGGGCGGCTTGAGCAGCGATCCGGTGCAGCAGCGTTTCGCGGGCCTGCTGATCGTCGGCTTCCTGCCAGCGGCGGTGCTCGGCCTGCTTTTCCACAGCACAATCAAGACCTACCTGTTCAATCCGCTGACCGTTGCCGGCGCGCTGATCGCCGGCGGCCTGCTGATCCTCTACATCGAACGCAAGGCCTACCATCCACGCGTCGACCAGATCGATGCCATGCGCTGGCCGGACGCCCTGAAAGTCGGCTTCGCGCAGGCGATGGCGATGTTCCCCGGCGTCTCGCGCTCGGGCGCGACGATCATGGGCGGGCTGATCTTTGGATTGTCGCGCAAGACGGCGACCGAGTTTTCCTTCTTCCTGGCCATCCCGACGATGTTCGCCGCCACCCTCTACGACGTCTACAAGAACTGGTCGCTGCTCCATGCCGGCGATCTGCCGGTGTTCGCCGTCGGCTTCGTGGCCTCCTTCGTGGCGGCAATGCTGACCGTCAAGGCGTTGTTGCGTTATGTTTCCAACCACGATTTCACGGTGTTCGCCTGGTACCGCATCGCCTTCGGCCTCATCGTGCTGCTGACCGCGCAGGCCGGCTGGGTCGAATGGGCGGCCTGATTCTCTACCTGCACGGCTTCTGCTCGTCGCCGGCCTCGTGGAAATCCCGCCTGCTGGCCGAGGAAATGGCCCGGCGCGGCCTGGCGGCGCATTTCGTCTGCCCGCCGCTGTCGCCGGTGCCGGACGAGGCGATCGCCACCCTCAGCCGGCTGATCGAACAGGCTGGCGGGGCGGTGACGCTGGTCGGTTCCTCGCTGGGCGGCCATTACGCCAACCATCTGGCCGAAATGCATGGCCTGAACGCCGTGCTGATCAACCCGGCGGTGACCGACTGCCTTGATTTGACCAAATTCGTCGGTGAGCACGCCAATTTCCATAGCGGCGAGCGCTTCACCTTCACCGCAGTGCACGCCGCGCAGTTGAAGGCGCAGGTGTGCCGGCCGAACCCGGAGCGCTATTGGCTGCTGCTCGAAGAGGGCGACGAAGTCCTCGATTACCGGCAGGCGCAGGCCTTCTACGCCGGCTGCCGGCAAACCGTGCTGGCGGGCGGCGATCACAGCTTCACGAAGTTTCCTGAGTTCGTGCCGCAAATCCTTGAATTCGCTGGGTTATAATCCGCCGATGAACGTATTGTTTGAAGAAGATGGCGGCTTCAAGGCCGGCAACATCATGGCCGACAACGACAGCTCGTTGCAGGTCGAAATGCCCACCGGCAAGCGCAGCAAGATCAAGGCCGCAACGGTGTTGCTGCGTTTTGAGAAACCTTCCGCTGCGGCGCTGCTCGAACAGGCGACGCCGCTGGCCGAAGAAATCGAGCCGGATTTCCTGTGGGAGTGCGTGAACGATGGCGAATTTTCGTTTCTTGATTTTGCCCGTGATTACTACGGCCACGAGCCCGCGCCGATCGAAGCGACGGCGGTGCTGCTTGCCCTGCACGCCGCGCCTGTCTATTTCCACCGCAAAGGCAAGGGCCGCTTCCGCAAGGCGCCTGCCGACATTCTCGCAGCTGCTCTGGCCAGTCTTGAAAAAAAGCGTCAGCAAGCGCTGGCGATCGAAGGCTGGATCAACGAACTGAAGGAATTCCGCCTGCCGCCGGAAATCGGTGCGCTGAGCGACGCCCTGCTCTACGCGCCGGATCGCAACAAGCCGGAAACCAAGGCCTTCGAGGCGGCCTGCGGCGAAACCGGGCTGACCGCGGCGCAGCTGCTGTTCAAGTGCGGCGCCATCAAGTCGCCCTACTTCCTGCACTACCGCCGTTTCCTGCACGAGCAGTTCCCGAAAGGCACCGGCTTCCCGGCGCTCGACGCGCCGAAGCTGCCGAACGACCTGCCGCGCGCCGACGTCCGCGCCTTTTCGATCGACGATGCCCAGACCACCGAAATCGACGATGCGCTGTCGGTCGTCAAGCTGCCCGGCATCGGTTCGCGCATCGGCATCCACATCGCCGCGCCGGGGCTGGCCATCGAACACGGCTCGCCACTCGACGGCATTGCCCGCGCCCGGCTGTCCACCGTCTACATGCCCGGTAACAAGATCACCATGCTGCCCGATGCCGTGGTCCAGAACTACACGCTGGCCGGCGGCGTCGATTGTCCGGCCGTGTCGCTCTACCTGACGGTCAATGAATCGCTGGAGATCCTCAGCCACGAATCGCGGCTGGAAATGGTGCA
>CAIXSK010000126.1 GCA_903922075.1 uncultured beta proteobacterium
ACCGCCTTGGCGGCGAGCAGGGCCTGCTCGACGGCTTCGGCGTCATGGCCGTCGACGTTGGCGATGACGTGCCAGCCGTAGGATTCGAAACGGCCCGGCGTGTGGTCGGTGAACCAGCCTTCGACATGGCCGTCGATCGAGATGCGGTTGTCGTCCCAGAAGGCGATCAGCTTGCCCAGGCCGAGCGTGCCGGCCAGCGAACAGGCTTCGTGCGAGACGCCTTCCATCAGGCAGCCGTCGCCCATGAAGACGTAGGTGTAGTGGTCGACGATGCTGTGGCCCGGCTTGTTGAACTCGGCGGCCAGCACCTTCTCGGCCAGCGCGAAGCCAACGGCGTTCGTAATGCCCTGGCCAAGCGGGCCGGTCGTCGTTTCGACGCCGACGGTGATGCCGTATTCCGGGTGGCCGGCCGTCTTCGAGTGCAGCTGGCGGAAGTTCTTCAGGTCATCGATCGAGAGATCGTAGCCGGTAAGGTGGAGCAGCGCGTAGATCAGCATCGAGCCGTGGCCGTTGGACAGCACGAAGCGATCGCGGTCCGGCCACTTGGGATTCGACGGGCTGTGACGCAGGTGGCGGCGCCAGAGGACTTCGGCGATTTCCGCCATGCCCATCGGCGCCCCGGGGTGACCGGAATTGGCCTGCTGGACGGCGTCCATGGCGAGGGCGCGGATGGCGCCGGTCAGGGGAGAAAACTTGGGGAGGGTGCTGACGCTCATGTCCGGAAATCCAGCCTGCTGAAAAGGCTAAATTATCCGGGAAAACCCCGATTTTGGGTAGGGCGAGTTGCTTGGGAAGGCGGTTTTCAGGCCTGCTACCGATCAGTTTTTATGAATTCAGAAGTCATAATCGCTGAACTGTCGGCCGCAACCGGGCGGCGCGCCGTCCGGGTCGATGGCCGGCGCACCATCCGGGATGGTGCGCCGGGTGGCGGATCAGGCGGCGTGGTAGGCGGTCACGCGGTCCACTTCGTTGCGCGAACCGAGGATGACCGGCACCCGCTGGTGCAGTTTTTCCGGGGCGATGTCGAGGATGCGCTGGCGCCCCGTCGTCGCGGCGCCGCCGGCCTGCTCGATCAGGAAGGCCATCGGGTTGGCCTCGTACATCAGGCGCAGCTTGCCGCCCTTGTCCTTGAGCTTGCTGTCCACCGGGTACATGAAGATGCCGCCACGGGTCATGATTCGATGCACGTCGGCCACCATCGAGGCGACCCAGCGCATGTTGTAGTCCTTGCCCAGCGGCCCTTCCTTGCCGGCCTGCATTTCGCCTACATAACGCTGGACCGGCGCTTCCCAGAAGCGCTGATTGGCCATGTTGATGGCGAACTCCTTGGTGTCGGCCGGAATCTGCACGTTTTCCTGGGTCAGCACGAACTGGCCCTGCTCGCGGTCGAGGGTGAAGACGACGACGCCGTCGCCAACGGTTAGCACGAGCAGCGTGGTCGGGCCGTAGACCGCGTAGCCGGCTGCGACCTGCGCCGTGCCCGGCTGCAGGAAAGCCGCTTCGGCCGCCTCTGGCGTCGACAGGTCGGCGCCTTCCGGGCATTTCAGCACCGAGAAGATGGTGCCGATCGAGACATTGACGTCGATGTTCGACGAGCCGTCGAGCGGGTCGAAGGTCAGCAGGTATTCGCCTTGCGGGTAGCGATTGGGTACCAGGTGCGGCAGGTCCATTTCCTCGGAGGCCATGGCGGCGAGGTGGCCGCCCCATTCGTTGGCGTCGAGCAGGATTTCGTTGGACAGCACATCGAGCTTCTTCTGCGCTTCGCCCTGCACGTTGTCGCTGCCGGCTTCGCCGAGCACGCCGCCCAATCCGCCCTTGCCGATGGCGACGGAAATGGCCTGGCAGGCCCGGGAGACGATTTCGATCAGGAACTTAAGGTCGCCGGTGATGACGCCCTTGTTGCGTTGTTCTTCGGTGAGATAACGTGCCAGCGTGCGCTGTGCCATGGGGACTCCTGCCTCGATGCGAAATGCAAAGGGCGGATTTTAACCCGCGGCGCAGCGGGCGTGCAGGTAGGCGAAGGCGGCAGCGCTGGTCAAGGGCTTGCTGAACAGGAATCCCTGGACCTCGTCGCAGCCGTTGGCGCGCAGCAGATCCAGCTGGTCCTCGGTCTCGACGCCTTCGGCAATGACCCGCAGACCGAGGGAGTGGGCCAGGGCGATGGTGCCGAAGGCGATGGCCCGGTCGTTGAGGTCGGTTTCGATGTCAGCGACGAATGAGCGGTCGATCTTCAGGTGGTCGATCGGAAATAGCTTCAGGTAGGCGAGCGACGAATAGCCTGTACCGAAGTCGTCGATGGCCAGCGTGACGCCCATCCTGCCGAGTCGTTCGAGAATGATGATGGCTTCCTGCGGGTTTTCCATCACCGAGCTTTCGGTGATTTCCAGTTCCAGCAGGTCGGCCGGCAAGCCGGAGGCAGCCAGGGCGCTGGCCACGGTTTCGCAGAAGTCGCGGCGGCGCAACTGGCGGGCCGAGACATTGACCGCCATGCGCATCGGCTTGAGGCCGGCATCGATCCAGTGCTTCATTTCGCGGCAGGCGTTGGTCAGTACCCAGTCGCCGATTTCGACGATGATCCCGGTTTCTTCGGCGACCGGGATGAAGCGCGA
>CAIXSK010000127.1 GCA_903922075.1 uncultured beta proteobacterium
ATACTTATATCACTTTGATTTTTATCGTTTCGAGTCCCCAGAGGAGTTTCTCGATGCGGGCTTTGATGAATACTTCAACGATACTTCGGTCTGCCTGGTCGAATGGCCGGAACGCGCTGCTGGCTGCGTTCCGTCGCCAGACCTGCGGCTGCGCCTTCATCATGCGGATTTCGGGCGTATCCTCGAAGCCGTGGCAGATACACCGAAAGGGCAAGCATGTCTGAACGCGCTCATCCCAGCCATGGGCGCCGACAGCTCCTGCGATTCGCCGGCGCCTCGCTGATTTTTTCCGTGACGCCGCTGGCCGGCGCCGCCAGCAAGCTGCCGTCCGTGCTCGCCGTGCGCATCTGGCCGGCCGCCGACTACACCCGCGTCACGCTGGAACACGACGCCCCGCTCAAATTCACCCATTTCACCGTTGAAAATCCGGATCGGCTGGTCGTCGATATAGAGGGCGTCGAATTCAACAGCGTGCTCGACAGCCTGGCACGCAAGCTGACGACCGACGATCCCAACATCAAGCTGCTGCGCGCCGGCCGCTTCAAGCCCGGCGTCGTGCGCCTGGTCATGGAACTGAAGGGCAAGGTCAATCCGCAGGTGTTTACGCTCGAACCGGCTGGCGAATACGGCCGCCGTCTGGTGCTCGACGTCTATCCGGTGAATCCGCCGGACCCGATGATGGCCCTGCTCGAAGGTCGCAAGGACGCGGTCGAGCCCCTGAAGACCGAACCAGACTTCCAGATTGCCGAGTCGCGCCCGACAGAATCTGTCCAGGGCAAGGCCGACAAGCCGGTCGAAGCGCCCGAGGTGCACACCAGCAAAAAGTCCGGCAAGCCGATTGTCGACCGGCTGGTCACCATCACGCTCGATCCCGGGCATGGCGGCGAAGACCCCGGCGCCGTCGGCAAGGCTGGTACCTACGAAAAGAACGTCACGCTCGAAGTCGCCCGTCGCCTGAAGGCGCGGATCGACGCCGAGCCGAACATGCGCGCCGTGCTGACCCGCGATTCCGATTTCTTCGTGCCGTTGCAGATGCGCGTCCAGAAGGCCCGCCGCGTGCAGTCCGATCTCTTCCTGTCGATCCATGCCGATGCCTGGATCAGGCCGGATGCCAGGGGGTCGTCGGTGTTCGTGCTGTCCGAAAAAGGGGCTTCCAGCACCCAGGCCCGCCTGCTCGCCCAGAAGGAAAACCAGGCCGATCTGATCGGTGGTGTCAATCTCGGCAGCAAGGATCTGTTCCTCGCCCGGACGCTGCTCGACCTGTCACAGACGGCGACCATCAACGACAGCCTGAAACTGGGCAAATACCTGCTCGGCGAGTTGGGGCATATCAACACCCTGCACAAGGCGAGCGTCGAACAGGCCGGGTTCGCCGTGCTCAAGGCGCCGGACATTCCGTCGGCGCTGATCGAGACGGCCTTCATTTCGAATCCGGAAGAAGAGCAGCGGCTGAACGACGATGCCTACCAGGAAAAGCTGGCCGGGGCGATCGTGCGCGGTATCCGCCAGTATTTCATCAAGCATCCACCCGGCCCGAAAGCCAAACTGGCCGTTTTGGGCTAAAACAGCTCGACTTCGCCCTTGGCGACTTCCTTGGCGGCGAGTTTGCCGTCGGCGACCAGCTTTTCGTAGCACTCGACCCGATTGCGGCCGTTGCGCTTGGCGTAATAGAGCGCTTCGTCGGCCCGGTCGATGGCGTCGGTCGGCGTGTCGTTGGGCAGCAGCGCGCTGAAGCCGATGCTCACGGTGACATGGCCGACCCGACTGAAGATCTGGGTTTCGACGGCCTTGCGGAAACGTTCCAGCGTGGCAATGGCGAATTCCTGTTCGGTCGGCTGCAGCAGCGCGACGAATTCCTCGCCGCCGAAACGGAAGAGTTGGTCGTCGAAGCGGAAGGAGTGGCGCATCGCCTGGGCGAGCATGATCAGGACTTCGTCGCCGATCAGGTGTCCGAAGTCGTCGTTGACCCGCTTGAAGTGGTCGATGTCGCAGACTGCCAGCCAGTGCGTGCCTTCCGGCTTTTCGTGGCGACGGCTGGGGGCGCTGCCGGAATAGCCCTGCAGATCGTCGGTCGCCGCGCGGCCGAGCAATTCGAACAGGTGCTTGTCGAAAGTCTTGCGGCTGGCCAGCCCGGTCAGGGTATCGGCCTCGCCATAGTCGAGCAGCGCGATATGGTTGCCGAAGTATTCGATCAATCCCATCAGCGAGACCCGCTGGTCGGCCGAAAACTCTTCCGAAAGTGACAGGTCGATCAGGTAGACCGGCTCGTCGAGGCGGATGACGGGAAAAACGATGCGATGCGAACCGTCATCGAGAACGTCGAGGACGACTGACATTTCCTTGCGGCAGCGATTGAGCAGCGAATCGCGTTCGATCGCCTGGCAATAGTGGCGATCCGGCAGATAGGCATTGCGCAGGAACTGGCCGCTGGGTCCGGCGCCGGCGCAGGCGAAGACCACCGTTTTCTTGCCGCCGGCGTAGCAGCGGTAAATGGTCAACCGCTGCGGGTGGAACAGATCGAGCAGCGCGTCGACCATGGCTGAATTTATTTCAGTGCGGTCGCGCCGCGCCGAAATCTGGACAACATGGCTGATCAGTTCGAGCATTGAATGTCAATGGGATTATTTTTGTTAGTCTCGATAATTATAGCGAAAAGCCGTTTGCCATGTTTGTCAGATTTTCCGGGCGTTGGCAAGCGCCAGCCGATGTTTCGGTATCCGCTGGCAGCCATAGATCGTTATAATTCAACGTTTTTTTCGCCAGTCTGCCCATGCGCGTCTTTCGCGGTCATTCGCGTCCCGTTCCTGCTCCCGTTGTGCTCGCCATCGGCAATTTCGATGGCGTGCATCTCGGGCACGCGGCGCTGCTGCAGCGACTGGCGGAAATCGCCGGCCAGAGCGGATTGGCGCCGACGGTACTGAGCTTCGAACCGCATCCGCGCGAGTTTTTCGCCCCGGCTTCGGCGCCGGCCCGCCTGACCACGCTGCGCGAGAAGCTCGAACTGCTGGCCGAGTGCGGTGTGACACAGGCGATGATCTGTCCTTTCAACGCCGGCTTTGCCGCGCTGTCCGCCGATGAGTTCATCGAACAGGTGTTGGTGCGTGGTTGCCGGGTCAAGCATTTGATCATCGGCGACGATTTCCGCTTCGGTTGCGGCCGGAGCGGTGACTTTGCCTTGTTGCAGGCGGCCGGACAGCGTCACGGCTTTACGGTCGAGGCGATGGGTAGCGTCACGGTCGATGGCGAGCGAGTGTCCAGTTCGGCCGTGCGCCAGGCGCTGGCGGCCGGCGACATGGGGCGCGCCGCTCGGCTGCTTGGCCGCCCGTACATCATCGATGGACAGGTTTCGCATGGCGACAAGGTCGGGCGGCAACTGGGCTTTGCCACGGCCAATATCCGCATCCGCCACAATCCGCTGCCGATGACCGGCGTTTTTTCGGTCGAGGTGCGCGGGCTGGGCGAGCGGCCGCTGCCCGGCGTCGCCAACCTCGGCATCCGACCGACGGTCGGCGGCACCCGGCCGCTGCTGGAAGTGCATCTCTTCGATTTCGACCGCGACATCTACGGCGCGCACATTTCGGTTCGCTTCGTGCACAAGTTGCGCGACGAGCAACGTTTTCCCAATTTCGATGCCCTCAAGGCGCAGATCGCGGCAGACGCCGCGGCCGCCCGGGCCTTCTTCAAGCTGTGAGCACGCAAAATGGCTGATTACAAAGACTCCCTGAACCTGCCGGATACCGCTTTCCCGATGCGCGGCGACCTGCCCAAGCGCGAGCCG
>CAIXSK010000128.1 GCA_903922075.1 uncultured beta proteobacterium
CTTTTCGGTGCATGGGCTGTCCGGCAATCTCGGCTGGGCGGCAGCGCCGATCTTCATGACCGGCATCGCTGCGACCGACGGCTGGCGCAGCGCAGCACTCGGTGCCAGCGCCATCGCCCTGCTCGCCCTCGGGCTGCTGCTCTGGCGCCGGCAGGCGCTGGACGATGTCGAAGCGCCGACCCACAAGGCTGACGGCGATGCCGGGCCGACCTTCGCTTTCCTCGGCGTCAAAGCGGTCTGGCTGTGCTTCCTGTTCTTTTTCCTGATCACCGCCGCCTTCGGCGCCATCCAGAACTTCGCCAGCCCCATCCTGCAGGCGGTCTACGGCCTGTCGCTGACGACCGGCGCGCTGGCGCTGTCCACTTACCTGACGGCGGGTGCTGCCGGCATCGTGCTCGGCGGCTTTCTGGCCCAGAAGCAGGCGCAGGATCTGCTGATCGCGCTCGCCCTCGGCGTCGCCGCGTTGCTGGCGGTGGTGCTCTCCAGCGGCTGGCCGCCAGCCTGGAGCGTGCTGCCGCTGATGGGCGGCATCGGCTTTTGCACCGGCGTCGCCGGCCCGTCGCGCGATCTGCTGGTCCGCCGCGCCGCCACCGCCCGCTTCGGCAAGGCGGCCTACGGGCGCGTCTATGGCTTCGTCTATTCCGGCCTCGATCTCGGGCTGGCGACGGCGCCGCTGCTTTTCGGCGGGCTGATGGACACCCGCCGCTTCGGCGAAGTTCTGGTCGGCGTTGCGATCCTGCAAACGCTGGCGATCTTCAGCGCGCTACGGGTCGGCAAGACGGCCTGAGCCCGAATGCTACGGTCGGCGGCAAAAAAAGGCCAAAATTGAAATTTTGACCTACCCAAGCAGCGCAGACAAACGGCCCCAGGCCAGGCGGACCGCCGAAGACAGTACAGATCAGTACGGCGCGGCGGTCCAACAAGGCCAGGGGCTGTTTGTCTGCGCGTCTAAAGGCCGCGCGCCCAGGCCGGGCGGAGGTGGGCCTCATCCGGTGCGGCAATCGCCTGGCGGACTTGCTGCAGCAGGCGCTCCTTGTCAGCGCCAAGCGTGCCTTTCAGGACCAGCCAGTTCGAGGCGTGATCGCTGCGGAAAACCGTGCGTTTGAGGTCGAGCGCCGCCAGGAAGCGCTCCATCTCGACGAACAGTTCGTGCTGGTCGAGCGGTTCCCAGCCGGGAAAGCCGGCACGGAAGCGTTCCTCGCCGAGCGGAAAACTGACGACCAGCGTCGCCAGGTATTCCGGCTGCGTTGCATTGGCCAGCCGGGCCGAGTTCTCGGCGTGCTGCATCGCCAGCGCCTTGCCGCCGAGGCCGTTCAAGATCATCACCGAACGGGTGATGCCGGCGGCGCCCAGCTTGTCGAGCGCCTCGCGGGTGCTGTCGAAGGTTTCGCCCTTGTTGACGGCAGCCAGCACCTGGTCGTCCCCCGATTCGGCGCCAACATAGACCATCTTCAGCCCGGCGGCCGCCAGTTCGTCGATTTCCGCCTGCGACTTCTTGCGCAGGTTGCGCGGCAGGCAGTAGCTGGAAATCCGGCGCACCGCCGGCAAATGGGTGCGGATCGCCTCCAGGATGGCGAGCAGGCGCCGGGTCGGCAAAACCAGCGCGTCGCCGTCGGCCAGGAAGACGCGGCGGATGTCGGCACCGTAGCGCTGGCCGGTCAGGCGAATGCTTTCCAGCACTTCGTCTTCGCCGCGCGCCCGGAATTTCTTTTGCGGTGCCGTGTAGAAATCAGAACGTGCACTGGTTCCACGAACAGCCGTCAGTGACCGGCAGGATCAGCGATTCCGCCTCGCTCGGCGGACGGTAGACCGGCTCGACGTAGCGGATCGGGATCACGCCGCGCCGACCTTGGCGAGGAAGGCCGGCGGCACGGCGGCCGGCTTGCGGGCGGCGTAGTCGAAGAAGACGATGCCGTGCTTGCCGCGCGCCACTTCGCGCCCGCTGGCCTGGTCAGTCATGCGCCAGGCCAGGTCGCAGCCATACTTGCTGAAATCGTCGGCGGCCATCTCGAGGACCATGGTTTCGCCGTGGAAAGCCTCGGACCGGTACTGTGCCGCGACATCGGCAACGATGATGCCGACGCCCTCAACATCCATCTCGCTGTAACCCAGCGACTTGAAGAAGCGCACCCGGGCCTCGCCGACCAGCGCGATCAGTTGGGCGTTGTCGAGGTGGTTGCCGTAGTTGATGTGGCCGATGTAGATCGGCAGTTCGGTCGAGAAGATGAAGGTTTCGGGCAGGTCGATCTTGATACGCGGCATGGTGGCTATGGGGTTCGCAGGCAAAGCCCCATTTTAGGGGCTGCAGCGTAAAATCAGCGAAACCACCGGGAAGCCGCCATGAAAGAAATCAACCACAACCGCCTCGACAAACTCGTCCTCGACGCCCGCAAGGCAGCCGACCAGCGTGCCGAGGGTTACCGCGAACGCGCCTTGAAAATCTACCCGTGGGTCTGCGGCCGCTGCGCCCGCGAATTCACCGTCGCCAACCTGCGCGAACTGACCGTGCACCACCGCGACCACAACCACGACAACAACCCGGCCGACGGCAGCAACTGGGAGCTGCTGTGCATTTACTGCCACGACAACGAGCACCAGAAGCAGATCGAAGCCGACCGCGGCTACACCGACAGCAGCACCCGGGGTGGCGGTGCCACGCACAACCCTTTTGCCGCGCTGCAATCGCTGCTCAAGAAGGACTGAGCCGCATGGCCGAGCAGCATCGCCTGACCATCGCCACCCGCGGCCGCGGTTCGCTCGACATCACCGACGAGATCGCCGCCATCGTCCTAAATGCTACGGTCAGCCCCGGAATTGCCCATATTTTCGTGCGCCACACCAGTTGCGGCCTGGCGATTACCGAAAACGCCGACGCCAGCGTTCGTCGCGATCTCGAAACCCTGATGCAACGCTGGGCGCCGGATGGCGACCCGGCCTACCGCCACGATCTCGAAGGCGACGACGACATGGCCGCCCACGCCCGCTCGCTGCTCACCGGCGTCTCGCTGAGCGTGCCTTTCGCCGATGGCCGGCTGCTGCTTGGCACCTGGCAGGGGATCTACCTGTTCGAGCACCGGGCACAGGGGCATAGCCGGGAAATCGTCGTGACCCTGCACGGGTAATTCCTCAGTGCGGCAGCAAAATGCGCTTTGCCCCAGCGGCGATCTACGAAATACCTGCTTCGCCCCCACGCAGTGATTGATACAATCTTTTTGTATCCCCGGCGCATGAAAAGGAAACTCGCCTTGGCTGACTCCAACTGCTCCATCCTGATCGTCGATGACGAGAAAATCAACGTGACGCTTTTTTCGGCGCAGTTGAACAGCGCCGACTACGCCACGCTGAGTGCCGGCTCCGGCCAGGAAGCCCTGAAGCTGGCCCGCGAAAGACATCCGGACCTGATCCTGCTCGACGTCATGATGCCGGACATGGACGGTTTTGAAGTCGCCAGCCAGCTCAAGAACAACGATGCAACAAAGAACATCCCGATCATCATGGTCACCGCCCTCGACGACCACGATTCGATGCTCAAGGGACTGGAATGCGGCGCCGAGGAATTTCTGGCCAAGCCGGTGCTGACCGCCGAACTCCTGCTGCGCGTGCGCAATCTGCTGAAGCTCAAAAAATTCCAGGATCTGCTGGCCAGCCAGAGCAATCAACTGGAGGAACAGGTCGCCGAGGGCAATCTACGTTTGAGCGAAGCCCAGGAAAAGCTGGTTCAATCGGAAAAACTCGCTTCGATCGGCCAGTTGGCCGCCGGCGTGGCCCATGAAATCAACAATCCGATCGGCTTCGTCAAATCCAACATGGGCAGCCTGAAAACCTACGTCGACGACTTCCTGGAAATCCTGGCGCGATACGAAGCGCTAGAAGCCATGCTGCCGGCCGATGCCGACGCCGTCCGCAAACTCCGGGAGCTCAAGACCTCGGTTGACCTGGCCTTCATCTGCGACGACATCCAGCACCTGATCGCGCAATCCCAGGAGGGCATTGGCCGGGTCGCCAAGATCATCCAGGACCTCAAGGATTTTGCCCGCAGCGACAGCAACCCGTCATGGGTCAAGGCCGATCTCCACGCCTGCCTCGACTCGGCGCTCAATATTGCCGCCAACGAAATCAAATACAAGGCCGATGTGCTCAGGGAATACGGAGCGCTACCCGAAGTCGAATGCCTGCCCGCGCAAATGGGCCAGGTTTTCCTCAACATCCTGGTCAATGCCGCCCAGGCGATGCCCGCCGATGCCGGGCGCGGCACCATCACCGTCCGCTCGGGTTGCGCGGACAACGAACATGCCTGGATCGAGATTTCCGACACCGGCTGCGGCATGGAATCCGCGCAGATCAAGCGGATTTTCGAGCCCTTCTACACCACGAAACCAGTCGGCCTTGGCACCGGCCTCGGCCTCTCCATCTCCTACGGCATCATCCAGCGCCACGGCGGCCGGATTGAGGTGACCAGCGCCATCGGCCAGGGTACGACCTTCCGGATTGTGCTGCCGGTGCACCAGGCTGCCGCCGAAAACGAAGCCGCCTGACGCAGGACGATTACCGCTCGCTATCGTCGAGCCGCACCGAGCCATCGGGCGCCCAATTGACATGGGTAATCCCCGGCTCATCGGCCTCGATCCGCAGTTTTTCCAAGGCCTCCGCGGATTCGCCAATCCGCGACCGGCGAGCTTCCGCCGCCAGTAGCCGCTCGTCCATGGCGCGCTGATGTTCCCGACAGGCCGCCTCGATGGTGGCGACAAAGTCTTCGTCGCTCCATGGCTTGGCCAGGTAGCGATAAATCCCAACTTCATTGACCGCCGTCACCAAGGCTTCGAAATCGGTAGCCGCCGACAACAGCAGGCGGGTCGCATCCGGCTGAATGCCACGGAAGCAGCGCAGAAAGGTGACGCCATCCATCAAGGGCATGCGGAAGTCGGAAACGACGACATCGAAATCGACCTCCCCGGCGCGTTGCAACGCGGCTTCCGGATCGTCGTAGACCTCGACCGTGTAATCCTTGCCGGCCAGGCTCCGGTTCAGCAGGCGTTTCAACGCATGCAGCAGGTTGATTTCGTCATCAACGAGCAGCAGTCTTTTCATGACTTCCTCCAGATGTGCGCACGTGGATGTGCATCACGATATTTTCCGATGCCGCGTAGTCGCGAATCTGTCGGATCAGATTGGCATCGAGTATGTAATCGGCCGCCAGCAGCAGCACGCCGTCGCGGCTCAGCAGATCGCGTGACAATATCATGCCCGGTTTCAGATCGGCGACCCCCAGTTCAATCTCGCCGGTATCGCGAACCTCAACCTTGCCGACGATATCGAGAAAGGCCTCGATGACCTGCGGGTCGTAGCGCTTGCCCTTTCCTTCGGCAATCAGTTTTTTCGCGTCTTCCTGGGTATAGCGGCGCACCGACAGGCTACCGATCTGCAGGCCGTCGTAATCGTTGGCCACACACAGAATTCTGGCGCCGATGGGAATCGAGTCCCCCATCAGGCCATCCGGGTAGCCCTGCCCGTCGAAACGTTCGTGGTGGGAGCGCACGATCCGCGCGGCGCCACGCAGTTCCTCGAGTGCCATCACCGACTGCTCGCCCTTGACCGGATGCTTGCGGTAGAGGCCGAGCTCCTCGCCGGTCATCTGCGGCACCGGCTTGACCAGTAGAAGATCGGGCAGCCCGATCTTGCCGATATCGTGCAGCAAGCCGGCCAGGAAGACGTCCTGGCTATCAGCCGGGCTCAGTGCCATGCGATTGGCGATCTTCCTGGCAAGATCGGCGACCCGCCGGGAATGCCCGGCCAGGTTCGAGCCGCGCAATTCGATCAGATTGGCGAACACCTTGATCGAGGTCAGGAAGCTGGTCTTCACCTTGTCGTGCGCCTTGCGCAGCTCGACCGTGCGTTCCATGACCTTGAGTTCAAGGTTGGCGTTCAGGTCGCGTAGCTCTTCGTTCTGCCGCGCGGTCAGCAGTTCGAGGCGGACCTTCTCGCGTTCCAGCGCCTTGCGTTCCAGCGCCTGGCGGACGATCAGCAAAAGCTCGTTGTCATCCCAGGGCTTGGAGATGTAGCGATAGATTTCGCCCTTGTTGATGGCATCGACCGTCGAAGTGACATCGGCGTAGCCGGTCAACAACAGGCGAACCGTATCCGGCCAGCGCCGTTTGACCTGTTCCAGGAACTGGGCGCCGTCCATTTCCGGCATCCGCATGTCGGAAATAACCAGGTCAAAAGCCTGCTCCTCCATGACGGCCAGCGCCTGGGCACCGCTATTGGCAATGGTGACCTGGTAGCCATGCGGCCGCAGCAAGCGGCGCAAGGCGGAAAGAATATTCGGTTCGTCGTCGACACAGAGAAGATTCCAGGGGGCCTCCTCGGCACCGCTGGTTTCAGGCTGCTCCAGGCGTACATCGTTCATTGACCGCCTCCCGCGGTGTCTGGTGTCTTCGGTGAATGCTGAATCGGCAAGGTAATCCGGAAGACACTGCCCCGACCGACCACGCTGTCCAACTCGATTTTGCCATGGTGGTTCTGAATAATGCCGTAAGAAAGCGACAGCCCAAGGCCTGTCCCCTTGCCGACCGGCTTGGTCGTAAAAAAGGGATCGAAGATTTTCTGGCGAATATCCTCCGGAATGCCGCAGCCAGTATCCGCAATCTCGATCCAGACCTTGTCGCCGCCAACCCCGGTCCTGACCGTGATGCGCCCACGCTCCGGCCCCATGGCATGCGCGGCATTGACCAGCAGATTCATGAAGACCTGGTTCAGTTGCGAAGGCATGCATTCCACCTCGGGCAGATTGCCGTACTCCTTGACCACATCGGCCTTGTACTTGATTTCGTTGGCGGCGATGTTGATCGTCGAATCCAGACCCTGGTGGAGATTGGCCCATTGCCATTCCTGGGTGCTGTCCACCCGCGAAAAATCCTTGAGGTCCTGGACGATTTTCTTGACCCGGGAAATCCCCTCTTTCGACTCTCCCATCAAGATCGGGATGTCTTCCTGCAAGAAAGCGAAATCGACCTTCTTGCGCAAACCGGCCAACTCCCCCGCCTGCGGCTGCGGGATGACCGCCTCGGCCGCCTGGTACGCCTGCATCAGGCGGAACAGGTCATCGATGTACTTTTCCAGGGAACCGATGTTGGAATAGACGTAACCGATCGGATTGTTGATCTCATGTGCCACGCCGGCAGCCAGCTGGCCGATCGAAGCCAGCTTCTCGGACTGCACCAGTTGTTCGCGGGTATCGGAAAGCTGGATATTCAACTCGGTCAATTCGATATAGCGCCGGCGCAATTCCTGCTCCGCCTTTTCCCGCTCGGCATTGTCCTGCGCCAGACGGTGGTTCGCTTCCTGCAACTGGCTGGTCCGTTTTTCGACCAGGTCCTCAAGTTGAGCCTGGTAATTCCGGAGCTCTTCCTCGGCCTTGTGGCGCTCGGTGACATCCTGCAGGGTTTCGATGGCACCGATGATCCGCCCGGCGGCATCCTTGAGCGGCGCCGCCGTGAAATACAGCCAGCGGCCGCTGCTGCCGAAATGCGGGTAAAAATCCTCGGCTTCAAAGGCGCCCTCGATCAGTGACGACGGCCGGTATTTGCCCTTGTAATGACTTTCGAGACCATCCTGCAGCGCACCACTGACAATCAGGTCTGCCAGGATCGGCCGCTCGGCCGGATAGAACGGCGCCCACTGCCGGTTGGTCCGCAGCATTTCGCTGGCCGGCACACCGGTCACCGCGGCACAGGCCTTGTTCCAGTGCGTCACCTTGTGCTCGGCGTTGATGACCAGCGTCGGCACCGGGTCGCCGTCGACGATCTGCGACAGCAGCTGCTGCATCACGCGCTGGGCACTCAAGCTGGCGCTCTTGCGCTCCGACTCGACCAGTTGCTGCTGCGTCCGCTCCAGATTGGCCATCGCCTCCTTGAGCTTGCTTTGCTCGGAGAGCAATTCCTGATTGGCTTCCGACAGTTCCCGGGTTCGCTCGTCGACCCGATCTTCCAGTTTGAGATTGAGATCGACCAGCGCCTGATTGCGCCCGGCAATGACCCGATAGAGCGAATTCAGCGCATCCAGCAGGCTCGCCGTTGCCGGGTCGGTGACCTGCGCCAGTTCGGCCTCGTAGGCCTCCGCCGGTGTCATGCCATTGCGGATATTCTGCACCTGCCGGGCCATCGCCTGGTCGGTACCCAGAATATGGTAGGCCAGCCAGTTGGTCAGGAAACGCAACAGAAATTCGGTATCCGAACTGCCCGCCTTGACTGCACGCATGTTGGTAATCTGCTGGGCGAAATCTCGATGGATACGCTTGTGCAATTCAAAATGCCGCGGGTCGCACCCGGCTTGCGCCATCAACGCTTCCTCATGGGAAAAGTGGACGACGGCATACTGGACCAGCTCCTCGAGTACTTTCTCGATGTCCGCCGACAGGGCATCTTGCGCGTGCAGGCTGCCAACCCAGTTGATGATGCGGACCAGTTCCCGGTGTTCGCTATCGACGATCCCCTCACCGGTCAGGAAGCGGTCGCTCCAGGCAAATGTTTCCATGCTCTCCCCCAAGGGCATCGTTCAGTTCAATAGTGCCTGGCTCAGCGCCGCGAACTCCTGCTCGACCTCGGCGAAGATTTCCTGGCTGTCCCGCCAGGCCAGATCGGCTTTTCGCCAGCACCGCTCGGAGATGCGGGGCACCGCCTCCTGCGGATCGTTCGCCAGATCCATGGCATGTGCCAGCGCATCCCCCAGATGCACGACGCAGGCCAGTTCTCCGCTACCGTTTTCGTCAGGCCGATGGTGATTGGCAATGGCATCGCAGATGGCCGCCGGGAAGTACCAACGCTCGCCCAGAATACCGCCAATCTGGCCGTGATCCATACCGGCGACTGCCAACTCGGCCTCATGTCTCGCACAGCCATGTTCCTGACGGTAGCTCCCGACAGCGGCCATATGCCCTGGGAAGGCGGTGGCGAACATCAACAGGCCGATATCGTGCAGCAATCCGGCCACGAAGGCACTGCCTTCGCTGATCCGCATGCGCCGGGCCAAACCCCGCGAACACAAGGCACTGGCCAGACTGTGCCGGCTGTAGGTCTCGATTTTGAAATCTCCGCCGGCGATGGCCTCGAAAGTTCCGCAAAACGCCGAAGCCGTGGCCAGGCCAAGTACGGCGCGCTGCCCGAGCACGGCAATCGCGTTGGGAATGCTCTCGACGCGTCCGCGCAGGCCATAAAAGGGAGAATTGGCAATACGCAGCAGGCGCGCCACCATGGCCTGATCGCGCACGATGACCCTGGTCAGTTCGGCCGCGCCGGCATTCTCGTCGTCGAGGCAGCGCAGCAGATCGCTGATGATGCCGGAAGGCCTGGGCAAGTGGTTGATATTCTTGATCACCAGGTCGGCGCTGATCGCTTCGAGCGGCGGCGAATTCATTGCGGACTCTCCGTCAGGCGATAGGTCGTGATCTGCTGTTCCAGTTCAATGGCCGGCGGATTGTTGCCAGCCTGCCGGAAAAGGAAATGCAGCCGCTCGGCAAGCTGTTCGCGGTTGGCCGTGAGGTCTCCCTCGCCGATGGATTCAATTGCAACATCGTCTTCGGGTTGAAGATTCATCGGCTTGCCTCCCTAGCCAGCGGAAAAAGTATGAGCAGGCGGCCGCTCGCCCCGCTCAGCCCCCCGAGAAGACGATACTGGACCTGCCAGACGGCAGTTCCCGAATGCCAGGTCAGCGTCCCACCGTCGCCCCCCTGAACCAGTTCCAGCAACTCCCCGGGCAGCGTATCACCCAGTTCGGCACCGAGCAGCAACCTTCCACCGCCGAGAACCTGGTCGGCCGACTGGTTGGCGAAGACCACCACCCCATCATCATCGAAGCCAAGGACCGGGAACGGCACGCACTGGAGAATCTCCTGGGCGACGTAGAGGGTCGTCTCATCCCGCTCGATCCGCTTGTCCTTCTCGGCCAGCGTTCCCAGCAGTTTCGCATTGGACTGGGCAAGTTCCTTGTTGGCCACCTGGATTTCCGAATTCAGCCGGCGGTTTTCATCGGCCAGTTCCTTGTAGCGGAAGGCTTCCTCGATATTCGCCCGGAGCAGATCGTCCTCCCAGGGCTTGGTCAGGAACTTGTAGATAGCCCCTTCGTTGATGGCGTCGGTAATCGATTGCAGCTCGGTATAGCCGGAAAGCACCATGCGTACCGTCTGAGGATGGATGGTCTTGACACGGCGCAGGAACTCGACGCCCGTCATGTTGGGCATGCGCTGGTCGGAGACGATGACATCGATCTCGTGCCGGGCAAGCAATTCAAGCGCCTCGGCCCCGCCATTCGCCGTCAGTATCTGGTAGCCGTCGCGACGCAGCAGGCGGCGCAGCGAGGAGATGATATTTTCTTCGTCGTCGACCAGCAGAATGGTCCGTACGCGCTTTTCGGGTTGTAGCGGCAGGCTTGGAATGCGGCAGCGATCGACCAGGATTTTCTCCATCTCCCCGGCCTCGACCGGCCGACTGAAGAAATAACCCTGAATCTGGTCGCAGTGATTGGCAATCAGCAACGACAGCTGGCCTTCGGTTTCGACCCCTTCGGCGATCACCTTGAGCTTCAGATTATGGGCCATGGTGATCACGGCCCGGGTAATCGAGGCGTCGTCCGGGTTGGCAGTGATGTCCTGCACGAAGGAGCGATCGACCTTGACGGCATCGATCGGGAAACGCTTGAGGTAGGACAGGCTGGAGTAGCCGGTCCCGAAATCGTCGACCGAAAAACGTACGCCCAACTGGCGCAATTCGGACAGCGTGGCGATCACCCGCTCGACATTGCGCATCAGCACGCTTTCGGTCAGTTCCAGTTCCAGACGATCGGCGGGCAGGCCGCTCTCCGCCAGTGCAGCACGGACGGAGTCGGTCAGCTCGTTGTCTTCGAACTGGTTGGCCGAGATATTGACGGCGACGGTCGGCCGCCCTAGGCCGAGGTCGAGCCAGTGTTTCAACTGGCGGCAGGCATCGCGCAGCACCCAGCGGCCGACGCTCTTGATCAACCCGGATTCTTCGAGCATCGGGATGAATTCGCCCGGCGCCACCAGCCCACGCACCGGATGACGCCAGCGCAACAGTGCTTCGGCGCCGACGATCTCGCCGTTGGTACAACTGACCTTGGGTTGATAGAACAGTTGAAACTCTTCGCGCACCAGGGCCAGGCGCAGATCGGCCTCAAGCCGCAGGCGCTCCATGACCCCTTGGTTCATGGTTGCCGCGTAATACTGGTAACAGTTGCGCCCTGCCTCCTTGGCCCGCAGGGTCGCCGTTTCGGCTTGATGCAACAGCGTTTCGGCCGTATCGGTATCGTCCGGACAGGTCGAAATGCCCATGCTGATGGTGACAATGACCTCCTGACCGGCAACGCTGAGCGGCTTTTCCAGTTCGGCCATCAGTTTTCTGGCAACGACGGCCGCATCGCTATCGCAGGACATCTCGGACACGATGATCGCGAACTCGTCGCTGCCCAGGTGACCGGCGCTGTCGGTCTGCCGCAGGATTCCGGTAATGCGGCCGGACAGCACGCGCAGGAGCTCGTCGCCGGCATCACGGCCGAGCAGATCGTTGGTTGCCTTGAAGTGATCGACATCGAAATAGATCACAGCGCAGCGGGTATTGTGGCGCTTGGCCAAGGCGAGGCAGCTGCCCAGACGATCGAGAAACAACTGACGATTCGGCAACCCGGTCAAGCGGTCGAAATAGGCCAGTTCAAACAGTTCCCGTTCAATGAGGACATCGTGGGTAACATCGAAATGCATGGCCAGCACGCCCGGCCGGCCTGCGATATCGACGGCGGACAGATGAACGCGGGACCAGCGTTGCGCTACCCCGACCAGGCATGAATAGACAAACGACGCGCTACGCTTGCCGCCGGTCAGAATCGCCGCCAGGCCGTCGGCCGCCGTCGCCCTGGCGGCGCTGTCCAAAACGCCAGCCTTGCTGAATACGGCGAGGTAATCCGCCCCCGGCACAGCCCCGGCCAGCAGGCCGCCCTCCTCGTTCGCCAGTGTCTGCCACAAATGGTTGGCCGCGACGATGCGGCCATGCGCATCAATTTGCGCAACCGAGGCCGGGATCGC
>CAIXSK010000129.1 GCA_903922075.1 uncultured beta proteobacterium
CTGTCGTCGCCTTCGAGGTTTTCGGTCGAAATGGTCGGGCGGACGAAAATGAAATCGTTGTGAAAATAATTGCGGTGCAGGATCTTGGTCGTCACCGAGTTGAAGAAGGTCTCGGCCAGTTCCGGCTGCTTGTGGTTGAGCAACAGCCCGATGTAGAGCAGCTTGATCTGCTGCCAGGTGGCGTAGTCGATGGTTGCTGCATCGAATTCGTTGCGCAGGCGTTCGACGCACTCGTCAACGCGGTCGTCGTAGAAGCGGATCCGTTCCTTGACTGCCTTGTGCACGCCCAGCCAGTCGCCGTGCTCGAAGCGCGTCTTGGCTTCGCGGCAGGTCTGGCGGAACAGCGTGTAGTGTTTGTTGAACCCCTGGATCATGGCCAGCGCGATCTGGTGCGCGTTGGTGCCATAGAGGCCGACTGAAATCTTCATTCCCCGAAATCTCCTCAACGAGCCGACGATTCTAGCATCGGGTTTTCCAAATGCATGGCCGGTCAGGGGCGGTGTTTGGCACGACAATTTTGATGTTTTGTAAGCACCGTGAAAGGCGAAAGGCGTATATTCGCCCCCGCGTAAATCAACCCAAGTCGAGGAAATCCCATGGCCGCAGGTAAGTCGAAGATCATTTACACCCTCACGGATGAGGCCCCGTTGCTGGCAACCTGTGCCTTTTTGCCGATTGTCCGGACCTTCACCGATCCGATCGGCATCGAAATCGAAAAGGCCGACATTTCCGTGTCGGCCCGCGTGCTCGCCGAATTCTCCGACTACCTGCCGGATGACCAGAAAGAACCCAATACCCTGGGCGAACTGGGCAAGAAGTGCCTGCTGCCGGAAACCAACATCATCAAGCTGCCGAACATTTCGGCCTCGGTCGCCCAGCTCAAGGCCTGCATCAAGGAATTGCAGGAAAAAGGCTACGCCATTCCCGATTACCCGGAATCGGCCAACACCGACGAGGAAAAGGCGCTCAAGGCCCGCTACGGCAAGTGCCTGGGTTCGGCCGTCAATCCGGTGCTGCGCGAAGGCAACTCCGACCGCCGCGCGCCGATGGCCGTCAAGAACTACGCCCGCAAGAATCCGCATTCGATGGGCGAATGGAAGCAATGGTCGCAGACCCACGTTTCGCACATGGAACACGGCGACTTCTACCACGGTGAAAAGTCGATGACCCTCGACAAGCCGCGCGAAGTGCGCATGGAGCTGATCGCCAAGGGCGGCAAGACGACGGTGCTGAAACCCAAGCTGGCACTGCTCGAAGGCGAGATCATCGACTCGATGTTCATGAGCAAGAAGGCGCTCTGCGATTTCTACGAGCAGACGCTGGAAGATTGCCGCGAGTCCGGCATCCTCTACTCGCTGCACGTCAAGGCGACGATGATGAAGGTCTCGCACCCGATCGTCTTCGGTCACTGCGTCAAGATCTACTACAAGGACGCCTTCGAGAAGCACGGCAAGACCTTTGACGAACTGGGCATCAACGTCAATAACGGCATGGTCGATCTGTACGAGAAGATCAAGGCCCTGCCGGAATCCAAGCGTGACGAAATCATCCGCGACCTGCATGCCTGCCAGGAACACCGGCCGCGTCTGGCCATGGTCGATTCGGCCAAGGGCATTACCAACTTCCACTCGCCCAACGACATCATCGTCGACGCCTCGATGCCGGCGATGATCCGCCAGGGCGGCAAGATGTGGGGTGCCGATGGCAAACCGTACGACAGCAAGTGCGTGATGCCGGAATCGACCTTCGCCCGCATTTATCAGGAGATGATCAACTTCGTCAAATGGCATGGCAACTTCGATCCGAAGACCATGGGCACGGTCCCGAACGTCGGTCTGATGGCCCAGCAGGCCGAGGAATACGGCTCGCACGACAAGACTTTCGAAATCGCCGAAGACGGCATCGCCAACATCGTCGACAACGCCACCGGCGAAGTGCTGCTGACTCAGAACGTCGAAGCCGGCGACATCTGGCGCATGTGCCAGTGCAAGGACGCACCGATCCGCGACTGGGTCAAGCTGGCCGTGACCCGCGCCCGCCAGTCCAACACCCCGGCCGTTTTCTGGCTGGACAGCTATCGCCCGCACGAAGCCGAGCTGATCAAGAAGGTCAACACCTACCTCAAGGACCACGACACCCGCGGCCTGGAAATCCTCGTCATGTCGCAGGTGCGCGCCATGCGCTTCACGCTCGAGCGCGTCGCCCGCGGCCTCGACACCATCTCGGTGACCGGCAACATCCTGCGCGATTACCTGACCGACCTGTTCCCGATCATGGAGCTGGGTACCTCGGCCAAGATGCTGTCCATCGTCCCGCTGATGAACGGCGGCGGCATGTACGAAACCGGCGCCGGCGGTTCGGCCCCGAAGCACGTCCAGCAACTGACTCAGGAAAACCACCTGCGCTGGGATTCGCTCGGCGAGTTCCTGGCCCTGGCCGTGTCGCTGGAAGAGCTGGGCATCAAGGAGGGCAATCAGCGTGCCGTGCTGCTGGCCAAGACGCTGGATGCCGCGACCGGCAAGCTGCTCGACAACAACAAGTCGCCGTCGCCGAAGACCGGTGAGCTGGACAACCGCGGCTCGCAGTTCTACCTCGCCATGTACTGGGCGCAGGAGCTGGCGGCGCAGACCGAGGACAAGGAACTGGCCGCGCACTTCGCCAAGCTGGCCCAGACCCTGACCGCCAACGAGGCACAGATCGTCGCCGAACTGAAGATGGTCCAGGGCCAGCCGGTCGATATCGGCGGCTACTACAAGGCCGATGCCGAGAAGACCAAGGCAATCATGCGCCCGAGCCCGACGCTGAATGCCGCGCTGAAGGCGGCACGCGTCTAAGCGTCAATCTCGCCCATCAAGGGCGGACAAGAAAAAGCGAAGGCCGATCCGGTCTTCGCTTTTTTTATTTTTGGGCCTTTTTTGCCATCGACCGTAGCATTTGGCCGATCGGGCCGAGGGCTGACAGCGCTGCCCGTTTTGCCTCATAATTATGGATGCAGCCGGCCGCAGGAAACCCCTAGGCCGGTCTCCCCACCACGGGGACATTAGACGCAAGACCCAAGTCGTCCAATAAAACAACTCATGGAGTGGATATGGCATCTCACATCACGGTTCCACAAGGTGGTCAGAAAATCGTTCCGGGACAAGCGACCCCGAACAATCCGATTATTCCCTTCATCGAAGGCGACGGCATCGGCATCGACATCACGCCGGTCATGATCAAGGTTATCGACGCCGCCGTGGCCAAGGCCTACGGCGGCGCCAAGAAGATTCACTGGATGGAAGTCTACGCCGGTGAAAAATCCACCCGCCTCTACGGTCCGGACGAGTGGTTCCCGAAGGAAACCTTCGACGCCCTGAAGGAATACTCCGTCTCCATCAAGGGCCCGATGACGACCCCGGTCGGTGGCGGCATCCGCTCGCTGAACGTCGCCCTGCGCCAGGAACTTGACCTCTACCAATGCGTCCGTCCGGTGCAATACTTCAAGGGCGTCCCGTCGCCGCTGAAGCACCCGGAACTGACCAACATGGTCATCTTCCGCGAGAACACTGAGGACATCTACGCCGGCATCGAATGGGCCGCCGAGTCCGAAGGCGCCAAGAAGATCGTCAAGTTCCTGCAGGAGGAAATGGGCGTCAAGAAGATCCGTTTCCCGGCCACCTCCGGCATCGGCATCAAGCCGATCTCGATCGAAGGCACCACCCGCCTGGTCCGCGCCGCACTCAAGTACGTCATCGCCAACGACCGCAAGTCGCTGACCATCGTGCACAAGGGCAACATCATGAAGTTCACCGAAGGCCTCTTCCGTGACACCGCTTACAAGGTGGCCCAGGAAGAATTCGGCGCCGAGCTGATCGACGGCGGCCCGTGGTGCAAGTTCAAGAACCCGAACTCGGGTCGTGAAGTGATCGTCAAGGACGCCATCGCCGACGCCTTCCTGCAGCAGATCCTGCTCCGGCCGGCCGAGTACGACACCATCGTCACCACCAACCTGAACGGCGACTACATCTCCGACGCGCTGGCCGCCCAGGTCGGCGGCATCGGCATCGCGCCGGGCGCCAACATCTCCGACCAGTACGCCTGCTTCGAAGCGACCCACGGCACGGCCCCGAAGTACGCCGGCCTGGACAAGGTGAACCCGGGTTCGCTGATCCTCTCCGCCGAAATGATGCTCCGCCATCTCGGCTGGGTCGAAGCCGCCAACCTGGTCATCAAGGCCATGGAAGCCGCCATCGGCGACAAGAAGGTGACCTACGACTTCGCCCGCCTGATGGACGGTGCCGACGAACTGTCGTGCTCCGCCTTTGGCGACGCGATGATCGAACGCATGTAATTTGCCGGTCGTTCAGACTGAAGAGCGAAGCCCCCGTCAGGGGGCTTCGTCTTTTTGGGTATTACCCCGGCAGCCCATGGCTCGGGACGACAGATGAGTTCCCGTGCCATGAAGGATTTCAGCAGAGCTTGTTCCGCCATGTCCAGCGGCCATTTGCCGGTAGCACCCCAGATGCTGTATTTCGACTGACGGCGTATCAAGAAAAGTTGAGGTGCTTCGCTCGAGATGTCGGGGAAATTTACACTTGAGTTAATTTTGTCAATGCATAATCGCGCTAGGTTGTTAATTAAATTGAGATATTTTTTCTGGCGCGTGATTTGCTAGATGGTGTCCGCGGGGTGGAGTTCCATTCTGAATTTTTTATTCGAGGGGCAATCATGAAATCTTTGAAATCGTTGTTTATTGCATTGCTGAGCCTGACGTGGCTCTCCAGTGTTCAGGCGGCAGATGTGCCGTCCAATCTGATCGTCAATGCTGGCGGTTTGGAATGGGCATGGGTTTCACCGTGCTCCCCGACGGACCCCAGTTGTGGCGCCACTCTGGTGATGCATGACGGATGGAATATCGCGACGGCCGATCAGTTCCGGTCGAGCTTCACGGGTTTCGCGGACCTTCTTGCGCAATTTGATAACGGCAGCCTGTGTGCTTCGGCGTTTTTCAACAGCGGTCACAGTCATTGTGATGCAATAAACGTTGATCCGGCCGAACAGAACCTGAGAGTGTGGAATGCTCCTGTCGAGTGGGGCGCCAACGTCATGGACGCATTTTCTGAAACCTTTGTTGCACGGGGTGCGGCCGTTCCGGAACCGGGTTCCCTGGTTCTGTTGGGTCTTGGCCTGGTCGCGCTGGTGGCTGGCCGTCGTCGCGCCGCTTAATTTTGATCTGAAAGAACGAAGCCGGGATATCCGCCGGATCAACCGGCTTCGCTTCCCAGGTTCAAAAAATGCGTGTAACGGCTTGGTACGCAATGTGCCAAGCCGTTTTTTTATTGCCGGGCGCTGGCCAGAAGTACAATCCAGGGATGGCATCTACTCAAAAAACTTACGGTCGATACCCAACGCTGACCGGATTTCGTACAGAACCTGACCGGCCAGCAGGTATGGCTTGCCGATGAATTCCGGTAGCCCGAATGATTCCGACGGGAGTCTCTCAGCCCTGACCGGCCGCGAAACCATCACCCGCAAACAGGCCGTGCAGGGCTACACCGGCTATTCGTGCATCGGCCTCTACAACCCCAAGGGGCCGGAGAATGTCGGTGCCATCATGCGCGCCGCCGGCTGCTATGGCGTCAATACGGTCTTCTACACCGGCACCCGCTACGAGCGCGCTTCGGCTTTTCGCACCGATACCAAGCAGGTTCATCTGCAACTGCCGCTGATCGGCGTTGACGACCTGCAGCAGGTCATTCCCTTCGGCTGCGTGCCGGTCGCCATCGAGGTGCACCCGGATGCCCGGCCGCTGACCGAGTACCAGCATCCGGAGCGGGCCTTCTACATCTTCGGCCCGGAAGACGGTGGCCTGAAGAAGAACGTCACCTCATGGTGCCGGGACATTGTTTACATCCCGACCCATGGCTGCATGAATCTGGCGGCGACGGTCAATGTCGTGCTCTATGACCGGCTGTTGAAGCAGGGGCGGCCGCCTTCGCGGTTCAGCGCTTGAGCAACTTGCGCATGAATTCCTCGACCAGGGCCGGACGGATCGGCTTGAGGAAGTAACCAATGGCGCCGCCGGCGATGGCTGCCTGCACGACCGGGCGGCTGGCGTTGCCGGTGACCATGACGATCTTCGTTTGCGGGCAGGCCGCCTGGATGTGCGGCAGGGCGTCGAGGCCGCTCATCCCCGGCATGTTGACGTCGAGACAGACCAGCGCCGGGCGGGATCTGCGGACCACTTCTATGCCTTCCTCGGCATTGCTGGCCAGGCCGATCACCTTGATGCCGATTTCCTGCAGCACGCCTTTGAGCAGCAGTCGAATCGAGCCGCTGTCGTCGACGATGACGGCCGAGCGCGGCACGACGGCGCCGGTGTCCTGGTCGGCCGGTTCTGCCGGCGCGGCGGCCGGCTTGCCGGGGCTTGGCGCTGGCGTTTCGGCCGGCGTTGTTGCCGCACGTGCTGCAATCATTCTCGCCTTTTCGATTTGCGTCAGCTCATCGATGATCCGCGCTTCCTCGAAAGGTTTTTGAATGAACCCTGCCGCGCCCAGGTCGGCCGCATGGCCCTGCAATTCGGGTTCGCTGGAGCCGGTGATCATCACGACCGCGACCTGATTGGCCGCGGCGTCCATCTCGGCCAGCAATTCAAAGCCGTTTTTCCCGGGGAGCTCGTAGTCCAGGCAGACCACGTCGGGTCGCTCGTTCCGGACGAATTCGAGCAGGCCGCGCCCATCGGGGAACTGGGCGACGACCTTGTGCTCTTCGCCCTCGCAGATGGCGCGCAACAGGTTGCGCATCGCTTCGTCGTCATCAACGATCACGATTTTCATTTCACGTCCTTGGGAGAGAAAAAACGATCCAATCCTTTGCCAGTCGGGCGTTTGGCTCGCCTGCCGCAGGCTGCCGGCTAGTTTACAGCGCCTGCCGCGGAGATGACCAAAAAGTTGCTTGTGGGGCCGGGCTTGGGCGAGACCGACCGGACGCTGCAGCGCCCCGCGGGGCGGCTTTCTTTTTGCAGTAAAATTTGCGCCGTTCCCCATTTTCTGGTGTTTTGCGATGAGTACAGACCAAGCCCCCGCTTCCTTGAGCGCCGACGAGTTGTTGAAGCGAAAAAAGGAAGTCCGCAAATGGGTCGTTTTACGTGGCCTCCTGCTCGGCCTGCTGGTCGCAGCCTGGTGGATACTATTTGTGCCGGAGTCGGTCGTCGCCTCGACCATGAAATACGCGCTCGGCGTCGTCGTCGGCCTGGTGGCGATGGGCGGCTATCTGTACCAGTTGCGCGCCGTCTTCCAGTCGTCGGCCAGGGATTGATCGTCCGGCAAGCCTGCCGGCGGTCCGGGGAGCTTTTCTGAACCACCAGCCCATCGCGGTTTTCGACTCCGGCCTCGGCGGCCTGACGGTGCTGCGCGCCCTGCGTGAGCGCCTGCCGCAGGAAGATTTCTTTTATTTCGCCGACACCCGCTTCCTGCCCTACGGCGACCGGCCGGAGGCTTTTCTCCGCGAGCGCGGCGTGCTGATCGCCGAGGCGCTCGTTCGCCATGGCGCCAAGGCCCTGGTCATCGCCTGCAACACGGCGACGGCTGCCGCCGCCGAGGCGATCCGCGCCGCCGTCGATCTGCCCATCGTGGCGCTGGAGCCGGGTGTCAAGCCGGCCGTGGCGCTGACCAGGAGCGGCGTGATCGGCGTGCTGGCGACGACGCGCACCCTGCACAGCGAGCGCTTTCAGCGTCTGGTCGGCAATCACGCCAACGGCCACCGGGTCATCGCCCAGCCTTGCCCCGGGCTGGCCGAAGCCATTGAAACCCTGGGGCCGACAAGCGCCGAGGTCGAGCGCCTGCTCGACGCCTTCGTTGCGCCGCTGGCCGAGGCCGGGGCCGATGTCGTGGTGCTCGGCTGCACGCATTATCCGTGGGTGGCCGAGTCGATTGCCCGGCGCATGCCGGCCGGCACGACGCTGCTCGACACCGGCGAACCGGTCGCCCGCCAGCTCGAAAGACTGCTCGCCGCCGGCCACCTGCTCGGCGGCGGTGCGGGGCGGTTGAGCCTGGCGACCAGCGGCGATCCGCTGGCGGTGAATGCTACGGTCGCCCGCCTTTTTGGGGCAAAAATGAAAATCGAACACTGGGAGCCGCGATGAGCGAGGGGCAAAAAGACGTGGCGCAGAAACCGCTGGCCGGGCTCAAGGTCGTCGAACTCGGCACGCTGATCGCCGGGCCGTTCTGCACGCGGATCATGGGCGAGTTCGGCGCCGAGGTGATCAAGGTCGAATCGCCCGACGGCGGCGACCCGTTGCGTAAGTGGCGCAAGCTCTACGAAGGCATGTCGCTGTGGTGGTACGTCCAGGCTCGCAACAAGAAATCGGTGACCGCCAACCTCAAGCACCCGGAAGGCCGCGAGTTCGTCCGCAAGCTGATCGCCGAGGCCGACATCCTGGTCGAGAACTTCCGCCCCGGCGTGCTGGAAAAGCTTGGCCTTTCCTGGGAACAGCTGAAGGCCGACAACCCGGGGCTGGTCATGGTTCGCCTCTCCGGCTTCGGCCAGACCGGGCCGTACAAGGACCAGCCGGGTTTCGGCGCAGTCGGCGAATCGATGGGCGGCCTGCGCTACATCACCGGCTTTGCCGACCGGCCGCCGGTACGCACCGGCATTTCCATCGGCGACTCGATCGCCGCGCTGTGGGGCGCCATCGGCGCGCTGATGGCGCTGCGCCACAAGGAAGTCAATGGCGGCGCCGGGCAGGTCGTCGATGTCGCGCTCTACGAGGCGGTCTTTGCGATGATGGAATCGCTGGTTCCGGAATTCGACGTCTTCGGCTTCGTCCGCGAGCGCACCGGCAACATCATGCCCGGCATCACGCCGTCGAACACGCACACCACGAAGGACGGCAAGCACGTGACCATCGGCGCCAACGGCGACGCGATCTTCAAGCGCTTCATGCACGCCATCGGCCGCGCCGATCTGGCCGACGACCCGACGCTGGCCGACAACGCCGGCCGCGACGCCCGGCGCGACGAAATCTATGCCCTGATCGACCGCTGGTGCGCCGCCCACGACGAGGCCGAGGTGCTGGCCATCCTGGCTGCCGCCGAAGTGCCGTCATCGCGCGTCTATTCGGCCATCGACATGTTCGCCGACCCGCAATTCATCGCCCGCCAGATGTTCGAATCGGCCAGGCTGCCGGACGGCAAGGAATTCCGCATGCCGGGCATCGTTCCCAAGTTGTCCGACACCCCCGGCGGCACCGATTGGATCGGCCCGGAACTCGGGGCGCACACCGACGAAGTGCTGGCCGGGCTAGGCTATGCGGTGGAGCGTATTGCGGCGCTGCGGGCTGACGGGGCGATCTAATCGGTTGGAAACGACCGCGGGATCAAAAGCCTACGGTCGGCCGGAAATTTTGGGCAAAATCGAAATTTTCCTAGGTAGAGGGGTTTAGCCCTGTGCCGGCTGATGTCGCTGAATGAATCCATCCGTTGGCTGCCATGACGGCCAGTTCTGGCACAAGGCGCCCCAATTTTCGCCGATGGAGGAATCAGCTCTCGCGCAGCTACGTTCCTGCAATATCTCTCTGGATTGCCAAAGCACCATGACCCAGTTTAGTGGTCCCGGGGCTGATGTCAGTATCAAGCCGGTTTTCCCTCGCCGCCCGACGATCAGTTGTCCACCTTGTTCTCGGCCGAAGTTTCCGAATAACAGCGAGCCCTGACGGTCGAACCACTTTTGAACCTCTGGCCACTCAGACTTGCTGAAATCCATTCGAATCTGTCTCAATCCTTCATCGCCAAACCAGAAGGTGATCATTCTGGTCGGAATGCCATCGGTGCTGTTTGCGATGGTCCAACAAACTTCTTTGTCATCTGGTTCAAGGCGCTCCTCGGCTTTGAGATTGCCGTAGCAGCGTATGCGAAAGCCTTCCTGGCTGAGGTGCTTCTGGATGTGGGCTCTGGAGATTCCTGCGGTGAAATCTTCAAAGTGATAGGCCCAGTTCGGGGCTGTCTGCCGCTCTTGTTCATCTTGATCCAGCCACTCTCCCCATTGCCTGGATTTTGCGTACCAAATCAGGCCCAGACCAACGATTAGCAAAATTGAAATACGAACCGTTTTCCAGTGTTGAAATGACGACGTCGAAGACCTTGAATCGTTCGCTTCGGTACCTGCAGGGCGCCGAATGACAACGCCGATGGCTATGATGGCTATTGCGGCAGCCGCGGCGACAAAGTGGGTAATTTTGAATCCGAAAATTCCCGGCAAGGCGAGTACTAGCACAATGCTTCCAGCCACCATGCACACCCATCCCAGAATTCCTGACATGCCGGATTGAGCAGGGCTGGGTTGCTTTAGCGGGGAAGGTGCCTGAGGGGGTTGCGTCTTGACAAAACCGATGGCCGATACTGCAAGCATCACGAAAATTCCAAGAAATGCTGAAAGCGTCGTTATTTTCGATGGCTGGGGAAAATGTATCCCCGCAATTTGGCAACCCGTTGCCAAACCAGCCAATACCCATCCCAGTTTGCCGGCCCAGTTTTCAAGCCGGCGATAGGTCTGTTCGTTGTTTTTCCTGTCGTAATGATCGATCACAACTGATATCAAGGTGATCGCCCCGCAAACCATGGCCAGTGCCATTAACCAGGCTGGGAGTCCGTGCAAGTGCATCGAATTCCGTTTGCCGGGAATCACAATATCGTCGATAAGTACGCCTAATATCCCGTAGGCAATTAGCCCTAACGAGCCTAGCGTACGAAATATGCGTGTAGTAAGCGGGACTTGGTTGGGGGTGTAGTTTTCTTCCGGGATGGCCACAGGCATGGTCTCCGTTGTATGACGAAGGATGTGAATAATAACATCGGCATACTTGATTGAGGCGAATGCTCTGCCCAGCCAGCTGTCCACCACTCGATCAACGCAACCTGAATCGCACCGGCAGCACGACCTGGCGTGGCGCATCGGCCGGCAGCGACTGCAGCGAACGGACGGCGCGTAGCGCCGCTTCGTCGAGGATGGGGTGGCCACTGCCTTGTTCGACGCGGGCGGCGACGACCTTGCCGGCTTCGTCGATGACGAGCAGGACGTCTACCTCGCCCTGTAGCCCCTGGGCGATGGCTTCGGCCGGGTAGAACTGGCCGGCGGCGTCGAGTTTCTTCAGGTGGTCGCGGACGGTCTGGGTCCAGGTTTTCGGGGCTTTTGCCGGATTGTTTGGTTCGGGCCGGGGTTTGGCCGGCTTTTCGGGGGCGCTGGCCTTGGGGGCTTCGGTGGCGGCGGGCTTGGGCTGTTCGGGCAGGCTGAGAGGCGGCGTTGCGGCGACTGGCGGTGGGCGCAGTTCGGCGGTGATGAATGCTACGACCATAGAATCAACGGCTGGCCCTAGGGTCGGCGGTTTTTTTTGGCCAAAATCAATGTTTGGCACGAAGGGCAGCAGGTGCAGGGTGAGCGACAGCGCCAGCGCCGCAAAAAGCCGGTAATCGGTCCGGGTCATGAGAAAATGTGGGCTGGCCTGAGGCAATGGAAATGCGATGAATCGAACTGCAAGAATGCTCGTCATGATAATCGGGATGGGGCTGTCGCTGGCGGCAGCGGCGCCGGTTTTTTCGGCGAGCGACCCGGCGGCGCCTGACCCGGTGGTGTTCTCCAACAGCATGGAACTGGGCGATTTGCGCCAGGCCGAGAAATGGCTGGATGCAGGCATGCCGCCCGATTACATGGGCAGCCGTACCGGCAGCGGCCTGATGATTGGGGCCTGGGAGGGCAAGATCGAGTTGATGCGCCTGTTCGTTTCGCGCGGCGCCGACATCAACAAACTCAATGCCAACGGCGAATCGGCGATTGCGCTGGCTGCCTGGCGCGGCCAGCTGGAGGCGGTGAAATGGCTGCTTGAACGCGGCGCGCGGATCAACGCCGCAGCGCGCCAGTGGTCGGCGCTGCATTACGCGGTGTTTGCCGGCCATGCCGAGGTGGCGAATTACCTGATCGAGCAGGGTGCCGACATCAATGCCCAGACGACCAACGGCTCCAGCGTGTTGATGATGGCCGTCTACGAAGGCCATCGGGATCTGGCCCACAAACTGATCGAGAAGGGCGCCGACCGGACGCCGAAGAACGATTGGGGCGACGGGGCGCTGGAGTGGGCGATGCGCCAGAACCGTCTGGAGATCGCCAAGCTGGTGACCAATCCCGAGGAATTCAATATCGCCGTCAGCCAGCCCAAGGAGAAGTGGGGCGAGCCGATGCGTTCGCTGCGCTCCTCGAAGGAACTGGAAGCGCTGCTGACCATGCGCGAACGGCTGGTCGAGCGCAACATGGCGACGGAAACCATCGACAAACGCATCGCCGCCGAGCGCGTGCGCATCGTGCGTAGCGAGCTCGACCGCTCCGCGCCGGCCCGTGCTGCAGCTTTGGAAATCACCGCCAGCCGCAACAAGCCGCAGGATCAGTCGGCCAATATCGTTTATGACGCCGGCGGCAAGGCGGTGGGTTTCAAAGTGCCGCCCGCCACTTTCACCGGCAAGCCGAAAATGCCGCCCAAGGGCAAGGTGAAGAGTTATTAGTCGCTAGTTGTTAGTCATTAGTTGCTAGCGACTAGTAACTAATGACTAGTGACTACCGGCATTGCAAATGACTACCGGCTGATGCAGACTTCAGCGATCAACAGAAAGAGGAGCGGGCATGCTTTACGTGGTGAGAGATGGCGACGGGCGTATTTCCGAGTTGCATCCGATGCCGCTGGGCAACGCCAAGGAAGCCTTGCCGACCGATCACCCCGAGGTCCTGCAGTTCATTCACGAACGCTGGCGGCAGAATGAGCTCGATCAGCTTGACCGGGATTTTGTCCGGGTTATCGAGGATACGATCGAGCTGCTGATGGCCAAGAACCTGATCCTGTTTACCGACCTGCCGCCCAAGGTCCAGGAAAAGCTGCTGCGCCGCAAGGAAGTGCGCCAGCAGCGCCATTACGCCGGGAATTTCGGCTCCGGCGGCGACGACATCATCCCGCTCTGAGCGGTATGCCCGATATGGGCTTTTGCGGATGGGCGTGGTTGTCTTGACTAATCCCGATTTGGGACTAAACTCCCTCCATGCACATCGTAGCCGTTCGATACTTGAAAGCTTTCTGGGAACAGAATCCCGGCGCGGAGCAGCCGCTAAAATCCTGGGTTGACGAAGCGAAAAAGGCAAACTGGGTGCAACCGGCCCAGATCAAGGAGCAATACCGTAACGCCAGCATTCTCAAAAACAGGCGCGTGGTATTCAACATCAAGGGCAACGATTACCGCTTGGTGGTATCCGTCGCGTATCACTTCCAGGCGGTGTATATAAAGTTCATCGGAACGCACAGGGACTATGACGCGATTGACGCTGAGACTGTAGAAATGGAGGATTGACCATGGAAATTCGCCCGATAAAAACTGAAGAGGATTACAAGGCGGCGCTCCGCGAGGTTTCCGCATATTTCGACAATGAACCCACGCCAGGCACGCCGGAGGGTGATCGCTTCGAGGTGCTTCTTACGCTGGTCGAATCTTATGAGGCCAGGCACTACCCGATTGATCTGCCCGATCCGGTTGAGGCCATCAAGTTCCGTATGGATCAGGCTGGACTCACGCCGAAAGACCTGATGCCGTGTATCGGCAGGCTGAATCGCGTCTATGAGATTTTGAACCGGAAGCGGCCCCTGACTCTCAACATGATCTGGAAGCTCAATCAGCAACTCGGCATCCCCGCTGAATGCCTGATTCAGCCACCAAAGCTGCCTCTGGCCGCTTAGTTCAATCCGGGCAATCGTCTCTGCCCGGGATCTAGTTGACGGTCATTACCGCCTTGACCAGTTCGGCCAGCGTGCGCACACCCATTTTTTCCATGACCCTGGCCCGGTGGGCTTCGACGGTCTTCATGCTGATATTGAGTTCGTCGGCGACCTGTTTGTTGAGCTTGCCGGCGACGACCAGTTGCATGACTTCGCGCTCGCGTTGGGTCAGCTGATCGAGGCGGTGCGAGATGGCGCCATCGCGCTGGCGGCGGGCCGACAGCTCGGCGTCGAGTTCGAGGGCGCGGCGGATGCGCGAGAGGATGTCTTCGTTGTTGAACGGTTTTTCGATGAAGTCGCAGGCGCCGCGCTGCAGGGCCGAGACGGCCATCGGCACGTCGCCGTGGCCGGTGACGAAGATGATCGGCAGCTGCGAGCCAAGGAATTCCAGTTTTTCGTGCAGTTCCAGGCCGCTCATTTCCGGCATCCGGACGTCGAGCACCAGGCAGCCGCGCATCTGGTCGTGGCGGGCTTTCAGGAAGCTCTCGGCGGAATCGAAGCAGACGACCTTGTAGCCTTCGCCTTCGAGCAGCCAGGTCATCGAATCGCGCATCGCTTCGTCGTCGTCGACGACATGGATGATAGGGGTCGTTTCACTCATCGCTATCCTCGGTGCTTTCTTCAAGTGGTACGGTGAAATGGAAGACGGTGCCGCCTTCGCGCCGCGGGGTGGCCCATAGCCGCCCCTGGTGGAACTCGATGATCGAGCGGCAGATGGCCAGCCCGATACCCATGCCTTCGGCCTTGGTAGTGTAGAAGGGGGCGAAGATCTTTTCCATGTCTTCCTCGGCCAGGCCGTGTCCAAGGTCGGCGACGGCGATTTCCAGCATCCGGTCGTCCACCTGTCGCGCCTGCAGGGTCAGCTGGCGCCGTTCGAAGGGGACGTCGCTCATTGCTTCGATGCCGTTCTTGACCAGATTGAGCAGCACCTGTTCGATCATGATGCGGTCGACGACGATATTGGGCAAATGCTTCGGCAGGTCGACGACGATCTGCGTGCCGGTGCGCTGGGCCTCGATGTCGGCGAAGGCGCGGGCCTCGTCGACCAGTTCGGCCAGGGCGACGGGCTGGCGGTTGGGGTCGCCCTTCTTGACCATGTCGCGCATCCGGCGAATGATCTTGCCGGCCCGCTCGGCCTGATCGGAGGCCTTCTGCATGGCGGCCAGCAGGTCGTCGATCTTGTAGTTGCCGGCCTGCATGCGCTTGACGCAGCCGGCGCAGTAGTTGGCGATGGCCGACAGCGGCTGGTTCAGTTCGTGGGCCAGCGACGAGGCCATCTCGCCCATGGTGATCAGCCGCGAGGTCTGTTCGAGGCGCTTCTGCTGCTGCAGGTTGACCTCGTCGATGTGCTTCTTGTCGGTGATGTCGGCGGCGATCTGGACGCGCACGGTGCGCCCGTCCACCCAGCGGATGGCGCGCTCATGCAGGTGGTACCAGTGGCCGGACAGGGTGTGCTGGATTTCGCCGTCGAACAGTTCGCAGGGCAGTTCATCGGCGTTCAGCGCGCCCGGGTCGGCGTGCAGCCAGCCGTTGGTCGGCCGGCAGGCGGCGGTGACCTGGGCCGAGTCGCGGCCAACGCTGTCGAAGCCGAAAATGTTCTGGAAGGCCCGGTTGGCGAAGAGGATTTCGCGGCTATGCACGTCGGCGACATGCACGGCCGAATCGAGGCCGTCGATCACGGTCTCGAAGCGCTCGTGGGCACGCTCCAGTTCGACGCGCACCCGCTTCGGTTCGGTGATGTCGTTCATCGAGGCCATCCAGCCGATCTGCTGGCCGTTGGTGTCGATCAGCGGTGAGAAGTAGAGGCGGACGTAAAAACGTTCGCCGCTCTTGCGCATGATGCGCATCTCGAAGCC
>CAIXSK010000130.1 GCA_903922075.1 uncultured beta proteobacterium
CTCTGGGGCTGGGTCAATCCCGGCGAAACCCGTTTCATGGAGATTCGGCTGGCGGAACTGCGCCAGAAAGTTCCCAATGCCCAGCTCAAGCAGCAATGGGTGCCTTATGAGCGAATTTCCATCCATCTGAAGCGGGCCATCATTGCTGCCGAAGATGCCAAGTTCGTCGATCATGAAGGCTTCGACTGGGAAGGCATGCAGAAAGCGCTGGAAAAAAACCAGAAAAAAGGGCGTTTCGTCGCCGGCGGTTCGACCATCAGCCAGCAGCTGGCGAAAAACCTGGTCCTGACGCCGACCAAGTCGTATTTCCGCAAGGCCGAGGAGGCGATCATCACGCTGATGCTGGAAAACCTGTGGAGCAAGCGGCGGATTTTCGAGGTCTATCTGAACGTGATCGAGTGGGGCAACGGTGTGTTTGGCGCCGAGGCGGCGGCCCGCCACTACTTCAATACCAGCGCCGCCCAACTCGGGCCGGAGCAGGCGGCGCGGCTGGCCGGCATGGTGCCCAATCCGCGCTTCTACGACCGCAATCGCGGGGCGCCGGGGCTGGGGCGCAAGACGGGGATCATTCTCGGTCGCATGTCCGCTGCCGAGGTGCCGTGAAATATTGCCGAATTGCCCCTTTTTCGGGGTGATTTTGTCGGAACCCTGACCCCGGGCCGGTGCTAAAATGGCAGACCATTTGCGGCACTGCACCATGAGCGAAGAAGCCCAGCTGACCGATACCGAAGACTTGCAGGAGCGCCTCGCCGAGGTGCAGACCCTGCTCGCCCGGCACAAGCTGGTCGAGGAACTGGTGCACCGGCAGGAAGGGCCGCGCCACGACCTGGTCGAGGACATCGTCCACAAGCAGCATCTCAACGAGTTGCGGGACCGGCTGGAGCCGATGCACCCGGCCGACATCGCCTACGTGCTGGAGGCCCTGCCGACCGACGAGCGCCTGATCGTCTGGAACTTGGTCAATCCGGAGCTCGAGGGCGAAGTCCTGCTCGAAGTCTCCGATGCCGTCCGCGAAAGCCTGATCGAGTCGATGGAGCGGACCGAGCTGGTCGCCGCCGCCGAAACGCTGGACGCCGACGAACTGGCCGACCTGGCGCCCGACCTGCCGCAGGGCGTCATCGACGACGTCTTCCGTGGCCTGTCGGTCGAGGAACGCGAGCAGTTGCGCGCCGCGATGTCCTATCCCGAGGATTCGGTCGGCTCGATCATGGACTTCGACATGGTCACCGTCCGCGAGGATGTGTCGCTCGAAGTGGTGCTGCGTTACCTGCGCCGTTTCGACGAACTTCCCGATCATACCGACCAGCTTTTCGTCGTCGACCGCGACGAGCACCTGAAGGGCGTGCTGCCCCTGAACATCCTGCTGGTCAATGAAGTCGATGTCGAAGTCGGCATCCTGATGCAGACCGATTTCGTCGAACTCGAACCGGACGATCTGGCCGACGAAGCCGCCAAGGCCTTCGAGCGCTACGACCTCGTCTCGGCGCCGGTCGTCGACCCGGAAGGCAAGCTGGTCGGCCGGGTGACGGTTAACGAGGTGGTCGACTACATCCGCGAAGAAGCCGAGCACGAGCAACTGGCCCAGGCCGGTCTGCGCGAGGAAGAAGACATTTTCGCCTCGGTCTGGGATTCGGTGAAGAACCGCTGGTCCTGGCTGGCCGTCAATCTGGTCACCGCCTTTGTCGCCTCGCGGGTGATCGGCGCTTTCGAGGATTCGATCGAAAAACTGGTCGCCCTGGCCGCGCTGATGCCCATCGTCGCCGGCATCGGCGGCAACTCCGGCAACCAGACGATCACCATGATCGTCCGCGCCATCGCCATGGGCCAGGTCCAGCCCGACGCCATGCACCGCCTGCTGCGCAAGGAACTCGGCGTGGCGACCTTCAATGGCCTGATCTGGGGCAGCCTGCTCGGCATCGCCGCCTGGACGCTCTACGGCAGCGTCAAGCTGGGCATCGTGATGACGGCGGCGATGACGCTGAACCTGCTGCTGGCCGCCACGGCCGGCGTCGGCATTCCTTTGCTGCGCCAGAAGTTCGGCGCCGATCCGGCGGTTGGCGGCTCGGTGATGATCACCGCGCTGACCGATTCGGGCGGCTTCTTCATCTTTCTCGGACTGGCCACACTTTTCCTGATGTGATGGCTGTTCAGGCGGTTATTTCGATTTTTGCCAAAATTTCCGGCCGACCGTAGCATTTAAGGCTAATCGGGCGTCACCAGCTTCAAACCGACGATGCCGGCGACGATCAGCCCGATGCAGACGAAGCGCAGCACTTCGCGCGATTCGTTGAACAGATAAATCCCCAGAATCGCCGTACCGACCGCGCCGATGCCGGTCCACACCGCATAGGCGGTACCCAGCGGCAATACCTTCAGCGACCAGCCGAGCAGGGCGACGCTGGCCGCCATGGCGAGCAGCGTCGCCACCGATGGCCACAGGCGGCTGAAGCCTTCGGTGTATTTGAGGCCGACCGCCCAGCCGACCTCGCAGAGGCCGGCGACGAACAGGACAGCCCAAGCGAAGCCGGTGCTCACTTACTTCAGCGTGGCAAAGTAAGCGTCGGCGGCGGCGACGGTCGCAGCGATATCGGCCTCGCTGTGGGCGGCCGAGACGAAACCGGCCTCGAAGGCCGACGGAGCGAAATAGTGGCCGGCGTCGAGCATGGCGTGGAAGAAGCGGTTGAAGGCTTCCTTGTCGCAGGCCAGCACTTCGTCATAGGTGCCCGGGCATTTTTCGGCAAAATAAAGGCCGAACATGCCGCCGATGTTTTGCGCCGCGAAGGCGACGCCATGCTTCCTGGCGGCGCCGACCAGGCCGTCGCACAGCGCCTTGGTCTTGGCGGTCAGTGCTTCGTAGAAGCCGGGGGCCTGGATCAGCTTCAGCGTGGCCAGCCCGGCCGCCGTGGCAATCGGGTTGCCGGACAGCGTCCCGGCCTGGTAGACCGGGCCGAGCGGGGCGATCTGTTCCATGATTTCGCGCTTGCCACCGAAGGCGCCGAGCGGCATGCCGCCACCGACCACCTTGCCGAAGGTGGACAGGTCCGGGGTGATGCCGAACAGCCCCTGGGCGCTCTTCGGGCCGACGCGGAAGCCGGTCATCACCTCGTCGAAAATCAGCACGGCGCCGTACTGCGTGCACAGATCGCGCATCGCCTTCAGGAATTCGGCGGTCGGCGCGATCAGGTTCATGTTGCCGACCACCGGCTCGACGATCACCGCGGCGATCCGGTCCGGGTGCTGGGCGAAGGCGTCGGCCAGTTGCTGCGGGTCGTTGTAGGCCAGGACCATGGTGTGCTGGGCCAGATCGGCCGGCACGCCACTCGACGACGGGTTGCCGAAGGTCAGCAGGCCGGAGCCGGCCTTGACCAGCAGGCTGTCGGAGTGGCCGTGGTAGCAGCCCTCGAACTTGATCAGCACATCGCGGCCGGTGTAGCCGCGGGCCAGGCGGATGGCGCTCATCGTCGCCTCGGTGCCCGAGGAGACGAGGCGGACCATCTCCATCGACGGGATCAACTCACAGAGCAGGTCGGCGATTTCGACTTCCTTCTCGGTCGGCGCGCCGAAGGACAGGCCGTCGACGACGGCAGCCTGGACGGCGGCGATCACCTCGGGATGGGCGTGGCCAAGGATCATCGGGCCCCAGGAGCCGACGTAGTCGGTGTACCACTTGCCGTCGGCGTCCTGCACCTTGGCGCCGACGCCTTTCTGGAAGAAGCAGGGCGTGCCGCCGACCGAGCGGAACGCGCGGACCGGCGAATTGACGCCGCCCGGGATGTGGCGCTGGGCGCGCTCGAACAGTTGCTGGTTGCGCGAAGTGGCGTTATCACTCATGACTGAGCTTCCTCGAAAAGACGTTGATAGGCAGCGGCGCGGGCAGCGATGTCCGGCGCCGAAAAAAGGTCGGTGATGACGGCGAGCAGGTCGACGCCGGCGGCAATCAGCGGCGGCGCGTTATCCGGCGTGATGCCGCCGATGGCGCAGGTCGGCAGGCCGATTTCGGTTTTTGCCCGAAAAAACAGGCCGACCGTAGCATTGGCCGCCTGCGGCTTGGTCGGCGACGGATAGGCGGCGCCGAAGGCGATGTAATCGGCGCCGGCCCGGGCGGCAGCCTGGCCGGCGGCAAAATCGGCGTAGCACGAGGCGCCGAGGATCCTGTCGGGGCCGAGAATGGCGCGGGCGGCGGCCAGGTTGCCGTCATCCTTGCCGAGATGCACGCCGTCGGCGTCAGCCAGCGTGGCCAACGCCAGATCGTCGTTGATCAGCAGGGTGGCGCCGAAGCGCCGGGTCAGTTCGCGCAGCGCCCGGGCGCGGTTCACCTGCTCGGGCATTGCGCTCAGTTTGTCGCGGTACTGCACCAGGCGGCAGCCGCCGGCCAGCGCTGCCTCGACGTCGGCCAGCAGGCGGGCGCCGTCGGTGCAATCGGGCGTCACGGCGTAGAGGCCGCGCAACTCAGGCCTGGCCATCGCCTGCCTTGTCTGCAGTGGTCTCTTCCTCGCCGCCGCGCGCCCAGAAGAAGCGATCCGGAATCAGCTGGCCCATGCCGGCGTGGAAACCGTTCTTCAGTGTCTGCCAGGTGTAATCCTGGGCGTCGCGCACGGCATCCTCGACGCTGGCGCCACCGGCAATGCAGCCGGCGATCGCCGAGGCCAGCGTGCAGCCCGAGCCGTGGTAGCTGCCCGGCAGGCGCTCCCAGCGGTCGTGGCGCAGCGCGCCCTCGGGGCCGTACAGCGTGTTGATCACCTGCGGCGTGTTCTCATGCGTGCCGGTGATCAGCACGTACTGCGCCCCCATCTCGATCAGGCGCTGGGCACAGACGTCGATCGACGGTTCGCCTTCGTCCTCGTCGCTCTCGGCCAACCGGCGGGCTTCGGGGGCGTTCGGCGTGAGCAGCGTGGTTTGCGGCAGCAGCATCTCGCGGATCGCCGAAATGATCTCCTCGCTCGACAGTTCGTCGCCGCGGCCGGAGGCCAGCACCGGGTCGAAGATCAGCGGAATTTCCGGATAGTCGGAAACGATCTCGGCCACCGCCAGCACGTTCTCGACACTGCCCAGCACGCCGATCTTGAAGGCGACGACCGGCATGTCCTCGAGAATGGTCCGCGCCTGCTGCTCGACCAGTTCGGCCGCCAGTGGATGCACGCTCTGGACGCCGACCGTGTCCTGGACCGTGACGGCGGTTAGCGCGGTCAGCGGATGGCAGCCGAGACTGGCCAGGGTCAACAGGTCGGCCTGGACACCGGCGCCGGACGACGGATCGCTGGCGGCAAAGACAAGGACCAGCGGCGGGCTGGGGGGGTTGGCGGGGGTGGCAGTCATCGATGCTCGCGCCCTTGGCGGTCGCGAAGGGTGTTGGGTAAGATGGCCGCGATTTTATCCGAATCTGCCAATTGCCGAATTGATCATTGCTAGGCATTCATGCGCCTGTCGCTATTGATTTACGGCAATACTTCCGTAGTATGATGTGACGATAGCAATAGCGCCTCATCAGGGGCCAGGGGACAAGGAATTGACTGATTTATCCAGACTGCGCGGCGTCAGGGTTATGGTCATTGACGACAGCAACACCATACGGCGCAGCGCCGAGATATTTCTCGTGCAGGCCGGGTGTCAGGTCGTTCTCGCCGAAGATGGCTTCGATGCACTGGCCAAGATCGCGGATCATCAGCCCAGCGTCATTTTCTGCGACATCATGATGCCGCGGCTCGACGGTTACCAAACCTGTTCCCTGATCAAGAAGAACGCCCGTTTCAAGGCGACACCGGTGATCATGCTCTCCTCCAAGGATGGCCTGTTCGACCGGGCGCGCGGTCGCATGGTCGGTTCCGACCAGTATCTGACCAAGCCCTTCACCAAAGACAGCCTGCTGCAAACGGTCGCTACCTTTGCCCTGCCGGCTGAAACAGAATCCAATACGTAGTTCAGGGAGACACAGACAAAATGCCCGTCAAGAATATTCTTGTGGTCGACGATTCGCCTACCGAACAGTTTTTTACCGTCGATATCCTGACCAAGGCCGGCTATCAGGTCAGCACCGCCGAGACCGGCGAGGAAGGGATTGCCAAGGCCAAGGCGACCAAACCCGACCTGATCCTGATGGATGTCGTGATGCCCGGCCTTAATGGCTACCAGGCCACCCGCACCCTGACCCGTGACGAGGACACCAAGGGTATTCCGGTCATCGTCTGCACCTCCAAGGGGCAGGAAACTGACAAGATCTGGGGTTTGCGTCAGGGCGCCATCGATTACCTCGTCAAGCCGCTGAATCCGGAAGAACTGCTGCAACGCATCGCGGCGCTGCCGTAGTCCAGATGGCCAGAAAGACCAGTCTTCGGGACTTTCAGACCTACCTTGCCGGCCGCCTGAGCAGTGCGGCGCGCGGCAAGGGGTCATCGTGGCTCGGCGTCGAGGCCGGTGGCGAAGCCTGGCTGGTCGATCTCTCCGATGGTGGCGAGATTGTCCAGGCCTCGCAGCTGACGCCGGTGCCGCTGACCCGGCCGTGGTTCGCCGGAATCGCCAACATTCGCGGCAACCTGCACGCGGTGGGGGATTTTTCCCTGTTCCGCGGCGGTCCGCCCATCGTCCAGAACGCCAACGCGCGACTGCTGCTGATCGGCGCCCGCTATGGCGTCAACGCCGCCTTGCTGGTGTCGCGCATGCTGGGCTTGAAGAATCCCGACGACTTCACCCCGGAGCCTGCCGACGCCTCAATGCCGGCCTGGGGGGCGCAGCGTTTTGCCGATACGCAGGGAAAAATCTGGCACAAACTTTCGGTGCGCGAACTGCTCGCCGATCAGGATTTCATGAATATCGGGGTTTGACCGCGGGCACCTGTCCGCATCCCCAAGTGGAGGATGTCCATGGCTTTCAGCTTCAAGTTTCCAAAAATTGGCGGTGGCGGCGATGCTACGTTGTCGTCTCCGATGACCGTGGCGGCCGATATTCCGAGCAGCAGCCGGGGCCTGACCAGCAAGCTGCCACTGCCGGCTTTCCTGGCCGGCCAGCCGGTCGTCCAGCAGATGAAGACGCTGGGCGGGATATTCCTCGCCGTGATGCTGCTGATTGCCGGTCTGGTCTTCCACGACAACCGCGAGTCGACGCACAACACCGCCTATATCGCGGCCTCCGGTGAAATGCGCATGCTTTCCCAGCGTCTGGCGAAGGCATCTTCGCTGGCGCTGCAGGGTAATGCGGTTGCGTTCAAACAATTGAAGGAGTCGCGCGAAACCTTCGCCAAGCTGCTCGGCAGCCTGACCAACGGCGGTGAAATCGGCGGCGTCGGCGTTCCTGCTTCGTCTAGCGATGTCCGCCCGCAACTGGATGCCCTGACCGAACGCTGGGCAGCCACCGACAAGGATGCCGAAACCGTTATCGGCCAGGAAAAGAATCTCGTTGCTCTCGGCAAGAGCGTCGCCATCATCGACGACAAGAACTCGGTCATGCTGGAGCTGACCGAACAGATGGCTGCCCTGAAGCTGCAGGCGATGGCCTCGCCCCGGGATATCGC
>CAIXSK010000131.1 GCA_903922075.1 uncultured beta proteobacterium
CCGGCCGAACTGGGGCTGATCGCCTCGCTCGGCATCGCCGAGGTGGCGGTCCGGTGGCGCCTGCGCGTCGCCTTCTTCTCGACCGGCGACGAACTGGCATCGATCGGCAAGCCACTGGCGCCGGGCGAGGTGTACGACAGCAACCGCTACACGCTGCACGGCCTGCTGACCCGCCTGGGCGCCGACATCCTCGACCTCGGCGTCGTCCCCGACCGCCCGGAAGCGCTCGAAGCGACGCTGGCAGAAGCCGCCCGGATCGCCGACGCGATCATCACCACCGGCGGCGTCTCGGTCGGCGAAGCCGATTTCATCAAGGAAATCCTCGACAAGCTCGGCGAAGTCCGTTTCTGGAAGCTGAACATCAAGCCCGGCCGCCCGATGGCCTTCGGCAAGGTCGGCAATGCCTGGCTGTTCGGCCTGCCCGGCAACCCGGTGGCGGTCATGGTCAGCTACACCCAGTTCGCCCTCGACGCCCTGCTCCGCCTCTCCGGACTCGACCCGGTGCCGGAACGGCCGCTGGTTACTGTCGTTTCGGCCAACGCCATCAAGAAGCAGCCGGGGCGGCGCGAATATTTGCGCGGCGAAGCAGTTGTGATCGACGGCCGCTGGCAGGTCCGAACCACTGGCAACCAGGGGTCGGGTGTGCTGCGGTCGATGTCGGAGGCCAACTGCTTTGTTGTGCTGCCGGAGGAATGTAGCGGTGTGCAGGCAGGGGAGATGGTGGAGGTGCAGTTGTTTGAGGGGTTGATTTAGGGGGTGGTTTTCTCAAGCTTGGGGTTCCGCCTCAAGCCTTGCTTTCCGCCTTGAGGGCGTCTTACTTTTTCTTGCTTCGCCAAGAAAAAGTAAGCAAAAAGAAGGCGACCCCCGGGTCGGCGCCGGCTACGCCGGTCCCTTGCGCTACTCGGCAGGCCGGGCGGCTGCGGAACTCGGGGCTGCGCCCCTCAGACAGTCCTCGCCGAAAGCCCCCGGCCCGCCTGCGTTGCTCAGCGCCTCTCAGGGGGACCCGAAAGGCGTCCGGGCTCAAAATTCTGTCCGAGAAAAGGAATGCTACGGTCGGCCCGAAAAAATGCCCAAAATCGAAAAAACCCTCTCCGGCCACGGATGGTTTACCGGGTCCCTTGGGAGGCGCCGAGCAACGCAGAAAGGCCGGGGGCAGTCGGCGAGGACTGTTTGAGGGGCGTAGCCCCGAGTTCCGCAGCCGCCCGGCCTTTCGAGTAGCGCAGGGAACCCCCGAAGGGGGCGCCGACCCAGGGTCGCCTTCTTCTTTGCTTACTTTCTTCTTGGCGACGCAAGAAGAAAGTAAGACGCGCCTCAAGCGCGGAAAAGACAAGTCCAGAAAAGGCACCCAACTTCAAAAACAGAAGCTCGCCTTTACAGCGCCTTCCCATCAAAATGCTTGACCGGCAAAGAAGCCAGATCAACCCCCTCCAGGCAGCGAACATTGACCGCCGCCATCCGGTTGCCAGCCGGATCGCTCCCCTCGCCAAACGGGTGGATGCCGCAGCGTGAGCAGAAGCGATGGCTGATCCGCTCCTTGCCGAATTTGTAGGTGGTCAGCACCTCTTCGGAGGTCAGCAGGCGCAACTTGTCGCGCGGCACGAACCAGAGCAGCGCCCCCTTGCGCGAGCAGATCGAGCAGTTGCAGTCGATGAGCTGGCTGATCTCGCCTTCGACCTCGAAGGCGACGGCACCGCAGTGACAGCTTCCCTTGTAGATCATGGTCCGGCTCCCGGTTTGAATATGACGAAGACAGCATACCCGGATTGATCGGAAGCGGCAGATTTGGTTCAAGCGCCCCTGCGCAACCGACTGGCCTCTTTATTGCATACAGCCTTTCCACACCCGGGAAACACAGGGGGTTTTGTCGCGAACCCGACAAGGCCGTGCCTTATTTCCCGGGGAATCCGCCCCCGCGAGGAGAACATGACCGAAACCGCCCTATCCTGCCGCTACTTCACCAGTTACAGCGGCGTCAAACTGCCGCTCAAACTCGCCGGCGAACTGGCCGCTGCCGACATGCGCAACCGCAACACCTTTTTTCGCGGCAGTTTCGACAGTGCCGGCCAACTGATCGCCTGCGAAAAAATCGTCTACGGCGAAACCGAATTCCGTCACGACTACCGCTACCACCCGGA
>CAIXSK010000132.1 GCA_903922075.1 uncultured beta proteobacterium
GCTGCTCCCACCACATTGTCCCGATTTGGTTGCTCCCTGCCAAATCGTCGAATAGCGAGAGTCTTGCCACCAGAAAGTCGCTGCTCTCCCCGTCGAAATCGACGCTTCCCAAAGCAACCTTGGGTACTACCGGCAGGCCACCGAGCGTCCAATGGGATTCCGAGATGCCGACCTCGATATTTTCTGGATTTTCAGCGGTTGATGAATATTCGAAGACAAAGAAGCGGAAACAATGAGATTGCCCGGGGGTCACGGAAAATTCATTGTAAGTTAGCCCGACCTTTTTGCTGCCGTCGTTTTCGGCCTTAAACAAGCCTTCGACGGACATGTCCTTTGGCGAGACCAGGGTTATGTGAAAGTCATTTGCTACGCTGCTGGTGGTGTTCTCGATGCAGGTATTGACCTGTAATCCGTAGGCTGGTTGCATGCCAGCGGCTGCAAAAGCCAGCAATATGCTGCCGAGAGCGGCTGCTCTTTTGATTGTGCTTTTCATCGCTACTCCCGCTTGGCAATTGGGTGGAAATCTTCGTTATTTACAGGCAGATTCAAACGCGATTGCGCTTTTTGCTCCAGCCAGAAAGCACTAAGCCGATGGCCAGCAGCGCCAGGCTGGTCGGTTCGGGAATCAATTCGACCCGTTCCACGCTGGACGAGGGAATCCAGGTCGTTCCATTGTCGAGCGAAAGCTCGGTGAAGATATCGAAGAAGCTGTCGATCCGGTACGTTCCGCCTCCCAGATCGGTGATCGTGGTTTCGCCCAGTGAAGCCAGCGTCGGGCTTTCACGCACCATGATCCCGCCTCCTGCCAGATCAAGCTGGAGCATCTCGGTCAGGAACGTGCCCGTGGCATTTCCAATCTTCCCGAATACGATCGTTTCCACGGAACCAGTCAGTTCCACCAGGCCCTGCGGATTGCCATTGACGCTGAGTTTGCCGGTCACCGTCGAATCGAAAATCTCGCGCTCATCAAGCCCTAGCGGTAGGCGAATAATGTTGGTGAAGCCGAAATGCAAGATATCGGAAATCTCGATAACCAGCGGCCCCGGCAGGGCGTAGGTGACTTTCGAGGTGAAATATCCGCCCTTGTTCGGCGGCAGGCTGGGGTCTGTCGTGAGGATGCTGGCCGATGCCGTGCCGCACAGTGCCAGCGAAGTGGCAAGGATGCCGGTAAAACTGGTACCAATCACCAGCGCCACGCTCGCTACCAAATGCCTGAACGAACGGCATATCGTTTTGTATTGGCTTGGAATCATGTCGTCACCTCTGGAAAGGTTGGGCCAGGCACCAATAGCGGCGTCCTGGCGGCGGCGCTGGTTTGGGCAATGGAAAAACCCAATTCCCTTAAGCCAAGATGCGCCATCGGTGAGAAGGTACCGATTCAAAACTAGTTCTGTTCCGAACCGTTCGTGGTGAGCAAGCAAGCGTTTCCGCTGTCCGGACGATGACGCATAGATCGTGCCGTCGCTACATAGATCGTTGATATGCCTTTGTTGTGGCAAAAAGCATTACACCTTTGTGAATCAGAATTGGGTGTAAATGTAAGATTTTTCGACAGTTTTTTGGTTGAGAGCTGCTCGGTTCACGGTTGATGGCCACCGCCTGGAATGCGGCGGATTTCGGCTCAAAGCCGACTCGCTGACCAATCAAGCAACGAACCATCGCTTCTGCCCATGGTCATATTCATTGAGTGAAATTGCTCCTGGGTCATTGGTTCGGCCAAGCGGTATCAATGTTGATTTCGATTTGTCGGTTCGTCTCGGAAAACTCTTGAGTCAGTGAGCATTCCACTGGCAGCTTTGAGGAAAATGAGATGAAAACGAACATGTGCAATACCGATCGCATCATCCGGGCAGTCATCGGCATCGTTTTGATCGGTGCCACGCTTTCCGGCCTGATCGGCATGTGGGGCTGGCTGGGTATTGTGCTGCTGGTCACCGCCGCCTTCAGCTTCTGCCCGCTCTACGCCTTGTGCGGCTGCAATTCGTGCCATGCCTGCTCGGGCGGCAAACCCTCGGCTTAGTCGCCAGGCTGTCGCGGCAGACCAATACCCAGAACGCGCGCTTTCGGGATTGCCGCCGATTCGCGCCAGGGCTAACCTCTCGCCAGCTGCTTGAAGCGCCTTGCGCTCAAGCCAATCGCAACGCCATGACGAGAGACTCGATGATTGCCAATCAGGAACGTTTCAAACTAGCCATCACCTTGTTCGATGCCGCCAACGCCGAGGATCCCAACCAGGACGAAGGCCAGCCCAAGGAACTGCTGTACGCCCGACGGATGACCGAGATGCTCGGCCGTTTCGTGCCGCAGGCCGGTGAAGTGGCGCAACTGGCCGTGCGCGCTCAGCACATCCGGCGGTGGACGGTGCCGCGTGGCAACTATCCGCTCGGCAAACCGGGCTATTTCGCCTGGCGCACCGGCCTCTACCGCTTCCATGCCGAAACGGCCGGCGAACTGATGCGCCAGGCCGGCTACGACGAGGCGACGATTGCCCAGGTCAAGACGGCGGTCGGCAAGCAGGATCTCAAGACCAATCCCGACACGCAGCTGGTCGAAGACGTCAGTTGTCTCGTCTTCATCGAGCACTACATGCTCGGCTTCGCCGGCCAGCAGGCCGAATACACCGAGCAGAAATGGCTCGGCATCATCCGCAAGACGTGGAACAAGATGTCCCCGGTCGCCCAAGCCTTTGCCACGAACGGCGGCATCAGGCTGCCGGAAGCCCTGTTGCCGCTGATCCTGAAGGCGGTTGCCGGAGAGTAGCCGGGAGGCGCCGAGGAACATTCCGCCCGACACCCGGCCTAAACGCCCAAGGGCGTCAGCGCAGAACAGGAGGCCGGATATGCCAAGCCTGCAAGCATCGTTGCCACCGAGCACCCCATCGCCGCAGGGAGACGTCGCGCCGATCCAGTTGTTCGACCCGGCGTCGAGCAGCTATACCTACATCCTGGTCGATCCAAGCTCGCGCCAGGGCCTGATCATCGATCCGGTCGATACACAGGTCGAGCGCGACCTGGCGGTGCTCGCCGAGCAGGGCATCGACCTGCGCTGGACGGTGGAAACCCACGGCCACGCCGACCACATCACCAGCGCCTGGCTGCTTGCCGAACACACCGGCGCGCGCACCGCGGCGCCGGCCGGCTGCGGCATAAGGACGGCGTCGGTGCAACTCAACGACGGCGATGCGCTGTCCTTCGGCGGTGAACAGATACGCGCGCTGCATACGCCGGGCCACACCCGGGGCAGCATGTGCTACCAGTGGCGCAACCACGTCTTCACCGGCGACACGCTGCTGGTCGGCACCTGCGGCCGCACCGATTTCCAGTCGGGTAGCCCGCAGGCGCTCTACGACAGCCTGACCCGGGTGCTCTTCGCGCTGCCCGACGAGACCATCGTCTGGCCCGGCCACGACTATCAGGGGCACACCCGGACCACCATCGGCGCCGAGAAAACCGGCAATACCCGGGTCGCCGGCAGGACGCTGGACGAGTTCGTCAGCCTGATGAACGCCCTGAACCTGCCCCGGCCCAAGCGCATCGACGAGGCCGTGCCGGCCAACCTGAGCTCCGGCCATCGCCACGACGCCGGTGGCGGCGAACTGCATGGCGTGCAGGCGGCTGCCGGTTACGCCGGCGATATTTCGCCGCAGCTCGCCTGCCGCTGGTGGCAGGCTGGGGAGGCGGTGCTGGTCGATGTGCGGACCGACGCCGAGCGGGAGTGGGTCGGCTTCGTGCCGGGCGCCATTCCCCTGGCCTGGAAGCAATGGCCCGGCATGGTGGTGAATCCGGTTTTCGGCGAGGCGCTGGCCGGTGTCGTGCCGGTCGGCCAGAAAGTGCTGATGCTTTGCCGCAGCGGCGTCCGCTCGATTGCAGCCGCCCGGCGGGCCAGCGAACTCGGCTTCGAGGCCTATAACATCCTCGACGGTTTCGAAGGCGAACCCGACGAGCAGTCGCAACGCGGCCACAAGGGCGGCTGGCGCCACCTCGGGCTGCCCTGGCGGCAGGGCTGATCGTTTCCGGTATCGGCGTTCTCGATCCGGCCTTGCACATCCACCCCAAACCCGGCACCCACTCCGGCCTCGGGTATAATGCCGGCCTCTCCGCCTAACCAGACCCCACTCCCCATGGCCGACATTCTTTGCCTCAAGGGCGACGCCGCCTTTTCCGCCTTCCGTCTGCAACGCCTGCAAGCCCGCCTCAATGCGGCCGTGGCGGATATCGAATCGGTGGTCGCCGATTTCTGGCACGTCGTGGCGCAAAAGCGCCCCCTGAATGCCGACGAGCGCGCCAAGCTGGCGACGTTGCTGGAAGAGAAGGCAGCCGCTGCCGAGTCGGGTGAACTGTTCCTGGTTGCGCCACGGATCGGCACCATTTCGCCGTGGTCGTCGAAGGCCACCGACATCGCCTGGAACTGCGACCTCGACGCCATTGAGCGCATCGAGCGGGTCATTGCCTTCCATGTCGTGGTCAAGGGCGGCCGGGCGCTGAGCGCCGACGAAAAGAAAACCGTCGCCGGCCTGCTGCACGACCGGATGACTGAATCGGTGCTGCCCGGCTTCGACGCCGCCGGCGAACTGTTCCGCCACTTCGCACCGAAGCCCCTGTCCACCGTCGATGTGCTGGCCGGCGGCAAGGCCGCGCTGGTCGACGCCAACGGCTCGCTCGGCCTGGCGCTGTCCGATGACGAAGTCGATTATCTGGTCGACGTTTTCACCAAGGCCGGCCGCAACCCGACCGACGTCGAATTGATGATGTTCGCCCAGGCCAATTCCGAACATTGCCGCCACAAGATTTTCAATGCCTCGTGGGTGATCGACGGGCAGGCCAAGGACAAGACGCTGTTCGGCATGATCCGCGAAACCCATGCCGCCGCGCCGCAAGGCACGGTCATGGCCTACGCCGACAACGCCTCGATCATCGAAGGCGCGACCATCCAGCGTTTCTACCCGGATGCCGACCGCGGCTACAGCTACAAGGAAGAGCTGACCCACATTCTGACCAAGGTCGAGACGCACAACCATCCGACCGCCATTTCGCCTTTCCCCGGTGCCTCGACCGGTTCCGGCGGCGAAATCCGCGACGAAGGCGCCACCGGCAAAGGCTCCAAGCCGAAGGCCGGCCTCTGCGGTTTCTCGGTTTCCAACCTCAATCTGCCCGATGCAGAGCAGCCTTGGGAAAAGCCCTACGGCCGCCCATCGCGCATCGCCTCGGCGCTCGACATCATGCTCGAAGGCCCGATCGGCGCCGCCGCCTTCAACAACGAATTCGGCCGCCCGAACCTGACCGGTTACTTCCGCACTTACGAGCAGGACGTCGCCGGCACGGTGCGCGGCTACCACAAGCCGATCATGATCGCCGGCGGCCTGGGCAGCATCCAGGCCGAGCAGTCGTTCAAGGAAGAAACCTTCCCGGTCGGCACCAAGTTCGTGCAACTGGGCGGCCCCGGCATGCTGATCGGCCTGGGAGGCGGTGCTGCGTCGTCGATGACGGCTGGCGTCAATGCCGAAGACCTCGATTTCGCCTCGGTGCAGCGTGGCAACCCGGAAATCC
>CAIXSK010000133.1 GCA_903922075.1 uncultured beta proteobacterium
GATTTCCTCGGTTCTCGCGTCGACCAGCGCGGTCAGATGCTCAGCCCGGTCGGCCAGGAATTTCTGGCCGGTACGCAGCGACAGCATGTTGCGGGCGCGCGCCGAAAACTCGATGCGATCGATCGGCTTGGTCAGGAAATCGTTGGCCCCGCCGAGCAGGGCATCGTAACGGATGTCCTTCTGATCGTTGGCGGTAATCATCAGCACCGGAATCTCGTTGCGCCCGTGCAGGGCGCGGAAGGCGCTGATGAATTTCAGACCGTCCATGTCCGGCATCATGTAATCGACGATGACCAGATCCGGCACGTTGCTGCGGCACCACTCCAGCGCCGCCACGGGATGATCGAAAAGCACCGGGGTGCAGTCGCCGAGCTTGAGGACCAGCGCCTTGATCAGGGTCAGATTGATGTCGCTGTCATCGACGATCAGGACAGTATGCATACGCTCTCTTGCTTGCAGGTCAGTTGTTTTCGGCAGTATATAATGCCCCGCCATGAAACTACTCTTCGACCTCTTTCCCGTCATCCTCTTTTTCGCGAGTTTCAAGTACTCGGAAAAAAACCCGGAACTCGCCGCCAGCTGGGTCGGTACGCTGCTCGGCTCGGCCGCGGTCGACATCAAAATTGCGCCCATCCTGCTCGCGACAGTGGTTGTAATGACTGCAACCGTTGCACAGATATTCTGGGTCTGGTTTCGTCATGGCAAGGTGAGCAAAATACTCTGGGTTAGTCTGGTACTGGTTCTTGTCTTCGGTGGATTAACCCTAGCCTTTCAGAATGAATCCTTCATCAAGTGGAAGTTAACCATTCTCGACTGGGTGTTTGCTGGTGGCATGGCCTTCTCCACTCTGGTCATGAAAAGGAATGCAATCAAATCCATGCTTGGTGAGGAACTGACGCTACCGGAGATCGTCTGGGACAAGCTCAATTACTCTTGGATGGCCTTTTTCTTCTTCATGGGCATTCTCAACTTGATCGTTGCCTTCAATTTTCCAACTGACGTCTGGGTCAATTTCAAAACCTTCGGCAGCATGGGATTGATGCTCCTATTCATGCTCGGTCAGGGCATGCTTTTATCCAAATACATTGAGGAAGATAAATAATGCTTTACGTCATCATCGGTGAAGACCGCGCCGGCACGCTGGACCAGCGCCTTGCCGCCCGTCCCGCCCACGTCGAGCGCCTGCAGGCCCTGCAGGCCGAGGCCCGCCTGATCCTGGCCGGCCCCTGCCCGGCCATCGACTCGCCCGATCCCGGCCCGGCTGGCTTCTCCGGCAGCATCATCGTCGCCGAATTCGCCTCGCTGGAAGCCGCCCGCGCCTGGGCCGACGCCGACCCCTATGTTGCCGCCGGCGTTTACGAAAACGTCACCGTCAAGCCGTTCAAGAAAGTCCTGCCGGCGTGAGCGCCGAAACCATCGACCTGTTGCGCCAGCGACTGGCCGTATTGAACCCCGAGTCGCTGACCATCCACGACGACTCCCAGCGCCACGCCGGGCATGCCGGCGCCCGCGAAGGCGGCCACTACCAGTTACAAATTGTTGCACAGGCATTTGCCGGGAAAAGTACCATTGCCCGTCATCGCTTGATTTATGATGCTGCGGGTGACTTGATGCGCGGAAAAATTCATGCGCTCAGCATCCACGCCAAAGTACCCGGCGAAGTATAATTTTTTGTTATTCCCTCCACCCAAGGATAGATACATGCTCAAGCTCTCCCGTCTGGCCGCCCTGCTTGTCGCCGGCGCCATCGTTTCCGCCCCGGCTTTCGCTGCCGACAAGGGCAAGGCCTTCGCCACCGTCAACGGCCAGCCGATCTCCCAGGGCGTCTACGAAGCCTTCGTCGCCGAGCAGAAGGCCCAGGGCAACGCCGACTCCCCGGAACTGCAGGGCGCCGTCAAGGAAGAACTGATTCGCCGCGAAGTGATCGCCCAGGAAGCCAAGAAAAAGGGCCTCGACAAGAACGCCAACGTCCAGGGCCAGATCGAACTGGCCAAGCAAGCCGTGCTGATTCGCGCCTACCTGTCCGACTACGTCAAGGCCCATCCGATCAGCGAAGCCCAGCTGAAGTCCGAATACGAACTGATCAAGACCAACCTCGGCAACACCGAATACAAGGCTCGCCACGTGCTGGTCGAGAAGGAAGATGAAGCCAAGGCGATCATCGCCAAGCTCGACAAGGGCGAAAAATTCTCCGAACTGGCCAAGGTCTCCAAGGACCCGGGTTCCAAGGACAAGGGCGGCGAACTCGGCTGGAGTTCTCCGGCAGCCTACGTCAAGCCCTTCGGCGAAGCGCTGGGCAAGCTGAAGAAGGGTGAGTACACCAAGGCCCCGGTCAAGTCCGATTTCGGCTACCACGTCATCCAGCTGGACGACTCCCGTCCGATGACCCCGCCGCCGTTCGAGCAGGTCAAGCAGCAGCTGCAGCAGCGCGCCGGCCAGCAACAGGTCGAGAACCTGGTCAAGGAACTGCGCACCAAGGCCAAGGTGGTCGACTAAACGCCGATCAGCCATGCGAAAATGACCACCGCAAGGTGGACAAAAAGCCCACCCAGCGGTGGGCTTTTTCTTTTGGGGAGACGCGCGTGTTCGACAGCCTGAAAAAACTGTTCGGCAAAAAGGCCGACCAATCCGCCCCCGAGACGCCCACGCCCGAGCTTGCCAGCGACCAGCCCCAAACTGAGGCCCGTCCGGCCGGTGGCACTGCCTTTCTCCGACGGGAAGCGGTGTTTGACCGCAGCAACCGACTCTCCGGCCACCTGTTTCGCCTCCAGCAATCGAGCCTGCTGGCTGACGGAGAAGGCGGCGTCCAACGCGACTTCGACCGGATTCTGCTCGACACCCTGAATGCCAGCCCCGACGCCTGGAACACCAGTCGCGCCTTCATTCCCCTCAGTTCGTCCAGCCTGGATTGCCCGGCGCTTGACCGCCTGAAATCGGCCAATGTCGTCCTCCTCGTGCAACTGGCGGCCGATGCCGAAGCCGCCATGGTTGGCGAGGCAATTGAGCAACTGCATCAGCGCGGTTTCCAGATCGGCCTTTGCCGACAGCCGAAACACCCGGCCTTTGCCAAAGTGATCCAGCAGGTCGATTACGCGGTCGTCGATGTCGGGGCCAACGAGGCCAGCACGGTCCGCGATTTCTCCGCCGCCGTCCGCGCCGCCGGGAGTGCCCGCCCGCTCCGCCTGTTTGCCTGCAATGTCGAGACTTTCGACGATCACCTGTTCTGCCACCAGTGGCACTTCGAGAACTTCCACGGCAAGTTCGCCGAATCGGCCCCGACGCTGGAAAAAGAACAGACCGGCGACCCGCACAAGGCCCAGTTGCTGAACCTGATGCGCCTCGTCCAGAGCGATGCCGAAACCACCGAGATCGCCGCGGCGATGAAGCTCGACCCGCTGCTCAGCTTCCGCATCCTGCGCTACCTGAACTCGCCGGCCCTCGGACTCAGCCACCGCATCGAATCGCTGGAGCAGGCGCTGATCATCCTTGGTCGGCAACGATTGACCCGCTGGCTCGCCATCCTGCTCTTCTCGGTGCGTGAGCCGCAGTTCAGCGACTGGCTGATGGTCGAGAATGCGCTGACTCGCGGCCGCCTGATGGAATCGCTGGGCGAACAGACCCTGCCCGGCAAGGCGCATGATCCCTTGTTCCTGACCGGCATCTTTTCCTGCCTGGATCGGCTGCTCCGCAAGCCGATGGCCGAAGTGCTGAAAGAACTGCCCATCGCCGAGGAAATCAGGCAGGCGCTGATCGAACGTAGCGGCCCCTACGCCGCCTTGCTGGCGGTCGCCGAAGCCGGCGAGGATTTCGACCTGCCGCGCCTGCAAAGCACGGCGCTGGCCGCCGGCGTTGATCCGCACATCGTCAATCGCGCGCTGCTGGCCGCCACGGCCTGGGCCAGCGAAGTCACCGAATACTGGGAATAAGCTCCGGCCAAAACTTGATGCAGGTCGAGGCGCGAATCCTTGCCTGATGGCTTAATCCGCTGCAATGACCGTTCGTTTCATCCTCGCGCTGCTCGGCCTGGCCCTTTCGCTGGCAGCCTCCGCCGATCAATTGCTGCAAGCCTGGATCGACACCGCCTTGCCGGGCACCGTGCTGCGCCTGCCCGCCGGCACCTATCGCGGCCCGGCGGTCATTGCCAAGCCGCTGACGCTCGAGGCCATCGGCAAGGTCGTCGTCGATGGCGGCGGCAGCGGAACGGTGCTGAGCATCAAGGCCGATCACGTGACGGTGCGCGGCCTGACCCTGCGTAACAGCGGCGGCTCGCATGACGCCATCGACGGCGGCATCATGGCCGAAGGCAGCCATTTGCTGATCGAAAACAATGTCGTCGAGGACGTTTTGTTCGGCATCTCGCTACACCGGTCGACGGGCAGCCTCGTGCGCCACAACCGCATCCGCTCGCGGCCCGTAGACTCGGCTGACCGTGGCGATGGCCTGCGGCTCTGGTACAGCACCGGCAACCGCATCGAGGACAACGATATCGCCCAGATTCGCGATGTCACGGTCAGCAACTCGCCACGCAACCGCTACACCGGGAATGTCATCCGCGACAGTCGGCGGGCCTTCAATTTCCTTTTTTCGCATCGCAGCGTGGTCGACCGCAATCTGCTCGAAAAGAATTCGACCGGCATCATCGCGCTCAACTCCGAGGGCATGATCATCCGTCACAATCGCATCCTGCACGCCATGGATGCCTCCGGGGCCGGCATCGCGCTCAAGGAAACCTCGGCAGCGCTGATCCAGGGCAACGAGATCGTCCACTGCGCCCATGGCATCATGGCCGATTCGCCGATGAATCCGCTCAACCGCATCGTCTTCGTCGACAATCTGATCGCCCACAACATCACCGGCATTTACTTTTACGGCGCCAAGGGCGGCCATATCGCCATCAACAACACCTTCCACAGCAACCTGTGGCCGGTCACCATCATTGGCGATGGCGACCCGATGAACGACACGTGGTGGGGTAACAGCTGGGACAACTACGAGGGTTTCGACCTCGACGGCGACGGTTTCGGCGACAGGCCGCACGAACTGCATGCCTGGGCCGACCGAATCTGGATAGAAACGCCGAGCGCCACCTTCTTCCGCAATTCGCCGGTCCTCGAACTGCTCGATTTTCTCGAAAAGCTGGCGCCCTTCTCGCCGCCCTCGCTGATCCTGCGCGATACGGCACCGCGCATGAAGGCGCTGCGCCGCTACAACTGATACTCGTCACCGCCCCCCTGCATGGCCATGTCGACGACACGCTTCGACAAATGCGGCGCGAACAGCGCGATCAAATCGTAGTCGTAGCGGCGCAGGTAAGTACCCCGGCGCAGGGCCAGCCGGGTCGTGTTGGACTCGAACAGGTGGGCGGCATCGGTGGCGACCAGTCCGATGTCGCGCTGGGCGTCGAAAGCCAGCGCCGAAATGATGCCGAGGCCGAGGCCGAGGCTGACGTAGGTCTTGATCACATCGGCGTCGAGGGCAGTCAGCGCGATATTGGGCTGCACGCCGATGCGCTCGAAAGCCCGATTGATCCGCGAGCGGCCGGTAAAGGCCGTGTCGTAGGTAATCAGCGGCCAGCGCGCCAGTTCGTTCAGCGACAGCGGGAGCGAATTCAGGATGGGATGGCCTTCCGGCGCGATCACGCAATGCGTCCACTGGCGTACCGGCAGCGAGATCAGTTGCGGATACTGGTCGAGGGCTTCGGTCGCGATGCCGATGTCGGCCTCGCCGGCCATCACCCACTCGGCAATCTGGATCGGACTGCCCTGGTGCATCTCGAGCTTGACTTCCGGGTGCTCGGCCATGAAGTCGCGAACGACTACCGGCAGCGCGTAGCGGGCCTGGGTATGGGTCGCTGCCAGGACCAGCCTTCCGGTGTCGCCGGTGGCAAATTCGCTGCTTGCCCGCTTGAGATTTTCTGCTTCGCGCAGGATGCGTTCGGCAATGGTCAGCACCACCTTGCCGGGCTCCGTCACGCCGGTAAAGCGCTTGCCACTGCGCTCGAAGATGGCGATGCCGAGTTCGTCCTCGAGCAGCTTGACCTGCTTCGAGATACCGGGCTGCGAGGTATAAAGCGACTCGGCCGCCTCGGAAACATTAAGCCCCTGCCGCTGGATTTCAACGATGTAGCGTAGCTGTTGAAGTTTCATGGGTAGTCTCTAGTCGCGAGTTATTAGCAAAGCGTCGTAGCTAGCAACTAATAACTATCGACTAATAACTATAAGTTATACCAATCTAACCCAATATTCTTTTTGATTCAAATAGCCACTGCTACGATGTGGGCTATGGATTATCTCTACACCCTTTCCGGCTTTGTCGTCGGCGCCATTGTCGGCCTGACCGGCGTTGGCGGCGGCTCCCTGATGACGCCGCTGCTCGTGCTGCTGTTCGGCGTCCCACCGGCTACGGCGGTGGGTACCGACCTGCTCTACGCGGCGATGACCAAGGCCGGCGGCACCGTCGCCCACGGCCGGAAGGGCCATATCGACTGGGCCATCACCGGCCGCCTGGCTGCCGGCAGCATTCCCGCCGCTGCCATCACCTTGTATGTCCTGTCGCAACTCCCCAAGGGCAGCAACGTCATCGGCCAGATCATCTCGCACGGCCTGGGCTTTGCGTTGTTGCTGACCGCCATCGCCCTGCTGTTCGGCCGCAAGCTGCGCGACTACGCCGCCGAACACGAGGAATCCTCACTGCGCCAGTGCTGCCTGGGCAAGATCACCGTCGCTGTCGGCGCCATCCTCGGCGTGCTGGTCACCATTTCTTCGGTTGGCGCCGGTGCGCTGGGCGTCGCCGCACTTTTCTTCCTCTATCCAAAACTTTCGCCGGTCAAGATTGTCGGATCGGATGTTGCCCACGCCGTGCCGCTGACGCTGGTCGCCGGCCTTGGTCACTGGCTGCTCGGCGGCGTCGACTGGGCGCTGCTCGGTGCGCTGCTGCTCGGTTCGCTGCCCGGTATCTGGGTGGGCACCCATGTTTCAGCCAAGGTGCCGGAGCACATTCTCCGCCGCCTGTTGGCTGCCATGCTGGTACTGATCGGTACCAAGCTGGTTTTTGCCTGACGTTTCACCCCAAGGACGTTCCATGTACAAATACGATGCCATCGACCGCCAGCTAATCAACGAGCGTGTCGAGCAATTTCGTGATCAGGTCCGCCGCTGGAAGGCCGGCGAACTGAGCGACGATGAATTCCGCCCGCTGCGCCTGCAGAACGGCCTCTACATCCAGCGCCACGCGCCGATGTTCCGGATCGCCGTGCCCTACGGGATGATGAATTCGGCGCGCATGCGCAAGCTCGCCTCGATCAGCCAGAAATACGACCGCGGCTACGGCCACTTCACGACCCGTCACAATCTGCAATTGAACTGGCCGAAGATCGAGGATGTGCCGGACATTCTGGCCGAGCTGGCCGAAGTCGAGATGCATGCCATCCAGACCTCGGGCAACTGTCTGCGCAACATCACCACCGATCAGTTTGCCGGTGTCGCCGCCGACGAGATCATCGACCCGCGCCCGCTGGCCGAAATCCTTCGCCAATGGACGACCTTTCACCCGGAATTCGCCTTCCTGCCGCGCAAGTTCAAGATCGCCATCTCCGGGACAAAGGATGACCGCGCCGTCACCTGGTTCCACGACATCGGCCTGCAACTGCAGCAACAGAACGGCGAGACCGGCTTCCGCGTCATCGTCGGCGGCGGCCTCGGCCGGACGCCGATCCGTGGCGAGGTGGTCCGCGAATTTCTGCCCTGGCAGCACATCCTGACCTATTGCGAAGCCATCCTGCGCGTTTACAACCGCCAGGGGCGCCGCGACAACCCCTTCAAGGCACGGATCAAGATTCTCGTCCAGGCACTCGGCGTCGAGGAATTCGCCCGGCAGGTCGAAGCCGAATGGGCACAGACCAAGGACGGCCCGGCCACCCTTACCCAGGCCGAGTTCGACCGCGTCGCCGCTCACTTCACGCCACCCGCCTACGAAAAGCTGGACGAGCCCGAACTGCCATTTGAAAAATCGTTCAAAAATTGGGCTGACCGTAGCATTCATCCGCACAAGGTGCCGGGCTACGCCGCCGTCACGCTGTCGCTGAAAAAGCACGGCACCGCGCCGGGCGACATCAGCGCCGAGCAGATGCTTGCCGTCGCCGACCTGGCCGACCAGTACAGCTTTGGCGAACTGCGCATCAGCCACGAACAGAACATCATCCTGGCCGACGTCAAGAAATCCGATCTCTACGAAGTCTGGCAGAAGGCCAAGGCCGCCGGCCTGGCAACGCCCAACATCGGCCTGCTGACCGCGATGATCTGCTGCCCGGGCGGCGATTTCTGCGACCTCGCCAACGCCAAGTCGATCCCCATCGCCAACGCCATCCAGGCCCGCTTCGACGATCTCGACTACCTGTTCGACATCGGCGAAATCGACCTCAACATCTCCGGCTGCATGAACGCCTGCGGCCACCACCACGTCGGCCACATCGGCGTGCTCGGCGTGGACAAGAACGAGGCCGAGTTCTACCAGGTCACTCTCGGCGGTCGCCAGGGCAACGACGCCAGGCTCGGCAAGGTCATCGGCCCGTCGTTCGCGGCCGAGGAAATGCCGGATGTCGTCGACAAGATCATCAAGGTCTACATCGAGAACCGCCACGCCGACGAGCGTTTCCTCGACACCTTCGATCGCATCGGCCTCGACCCGTTCAAGAACCGCGTTTACGAAGGCCGTGCCCACGGCAAGGCCAAGGTCGCGCAACAGGAGGCCGCATAATGGCGCAACTGATCAAGAATCGCACTGCTACGCTAGACACCTGGAAGACCCTGGAACTCGTCGAAGGCGAAACGCCGGAAAACGTTGAACTCCCGGCCGGCGACGTCATCTTCCCGCTTGCCATCTGGCAGGTGCGCAAGGCCGAGATCATCTCCTGCCACAAGCGCATCGGCCTGCTGATCCAGTCCGACGAACGCATCGAGGACGTCGCCGACGACCTCGACTACTTCGTCATCATCGCCGTCAATTTTCCGAAATTCGTCGATGGCCGCGGTTACTCCACCGCCGCCCTGCTTCGCCAGCGCTACCACTACCAGGGCGAAGTGCGCGCCGTCGGCGACGTGCTGCACGACCAGCTTTTCTACATGCAGCGCGTCGGCTTCGACAGCTATGCCCTGAAGGACGGCAAGGACGTCGTGTATGCGGTCCAGAAGGGTTTCACCACCTTCGGCGAAGCCTACCAGGCGGCCACCGACCAGCCGCAACCCTACTTCCGCCGCCGCGCCTAAGACTCTCATGACCCCCAGCCTGCTCAACATCACGCCGGAACTGACGGCCAGCGTCGCCACCAAGACCCAGGCCGTCAACGCCCTGCTCGCCGACATCGCCGCCAACTGGTCGCCGGTCACCTTCGCCAACAGCCTCGGTGCCGAGGACATGGTGCTGACCGACCTGATCGTCAAGGCCAAGCTACCGATCGAGATCTTCAGCCTCGACACCGGCCGCCTGCCGCTCGAAACCTACGACCTGATGGCCGCGGTGGACAAGCACTATGGCCTGAAACTGAAAATCTACTTCCCGCAACCCGAGGAAGTCGAAGCCTTCGTCCGCAACCACGGCATCAACGGCTTTTACGACTCGGTCACGCTGCGCAAGGCCTGCTGCCACGCCCGCAAGGTCGAACCGCTGAAACGCGCCCTGGCCGGCAAGCGTGCCTGGATTACCGGCCTGCGCGCCCAGCAGGCCACTACCCGCAGCGGCCTGCCCTTCCGCGAGTACGACGAAGGCAACGGCCTGGAAAAATTCAATCCGCTGTCGGATTGGACCGAAAAGGAAATCTGGACCTACATCAAGCAACACGCCGTGCCCTACAACGCGCTGCACGACATGTTCTACCCGAGCATCGGCTGCGCCCCCTGCACCCGCGCCATTTCGCCCGGCGAAGACGTCCGCGCTGGCCGCTGGTGGTGGGAGAACCCAGAGTCGAAGGAATGCGGCCTGCACGTAAAGGCGTAGGCCAAGCTCGCAACACGAAGCCAAGAAACGAAGCCCCGGCCACAAACCGGGGCTTTGTCATTCTGGCTCGCCCACAACCCGGCTCGATGGCGCGAAAGCACTGAACCAAGCGCCTCGGGCGGGTTCCTACGCGATAGGGAAAGCGAAGCGCAGCGCTCTGCAGCACCTCTTGCCGATCGGAGGACACCATGGGCACCTACCAGACCACACTGCTCGGCCGCGAAAAAATCGCCGCGTGGACGATGGCATTTCATTTGGCCAAACCGGCGGGCTTCACCTTCAAGGCCGGCCAGGCGATTGATGTCGTGCTCAGCGACCAGGCGGGCATGGACGAGGGCAACGCGCGCCACACCTTCTCCATTGTCACCGCCCCGTTCGAGGACAAGCTGACCATTGCCACCCGCATGCGCGACACGCCGTTCAAGCGCCATCTGAAGGACTTGCCGGATGGCTCGCCCATCGGCATCGATGGACCGTCCGGGTCGCTGCTCCTGCACAACCGGCACGACCGGGCGGCGATCATGATCGCCGGTGGCATCGGCATCACACCCTTTGTCAGTATCCTGCGTCAGGCGGCTACCGATCCGCTGCCCCGGCGCCTGGTTTTGCTCTATTCCAACCATCGACCGGAGGACACGGCGTTTCTCGCCGAACTGCAAGCGCTGGAACGCTCAAACGAGAATTTCCGGCTGCTTGCGACGATGACCCGGATGAGCGATTCAAGCGAACCGTGGGCGGGAGCGACCGGCGCCATCGATGCCAAACTGCTCGGCGAGGTCAGCGCCGAACTGGCGGCGCCGATCTATTACCTGGCCGGACCGCCGGCAATGGTCGCCGCGATGCGCCAGACCCTGAACGACGCTGGCGTAGACGACGATGATCTGCGCAGCGAGGAGTTCTACGGGTATTGAGCCCAGCGCCACACGGCAAAAAAAGCGGCCGGGCACAGGCCCGGCCGGTAAACTCCCCGGCCGAAGCCAGGAGGAGGAGACAAGGGTTGAACCGCGGGTCAGTTGGCCCGGGTAGACTGCGGCGCTGCCGCAACCATGGCAGCGGCCGGACGGCTGCTTTTCCGGGCCGCCAGCGTGGACGTATGGACGGTCCAGGCCTGGCCGCCGGCCAGCGGAATACCGGCCTGGCGCAGGGTGGCCTCGTAGCTGCCACTGTCGCGGGTGGTGTGCATCCGGGACTCGCCGGAAAATGCCGGCGAAGCGATCAGCAAGGCCGCGAGAATGAGAAGAGGCTTGTTCATGATGGCTGACTCCTTAGAAGCAAACTGAAAATATTGCGTAAAATCGGTTTCGTTCCCGGTGCCGCCTGGCGAAATGGCTGGCGGCAGCGAGGTAGTGATGCCACGATATCGACTTTGCCGCACCGCAACAAACGATCAATTTTCAGCCGACGCATTAGAAAATATTAACCATGCAACCTCGCCTGCCACCGCTCAATGCCCTGCGTGCCTTCGAGGCGGCGGCACGCCAGCTGAGTTTCAAAAAGGCAGCGGCCGAGCTGTCGGTAACCCCGGCGGCGATCAGCCACCAGATCAAGCTGCTGGAAGAATTCCTCGACCTGGCGCTGTTCAACCGCCTGACGCGGGCGCTGGAACTGACGCCGGCGGGAGCGGCGATGCTGCCCCGGGTGCAGGAAGGGTTCGCCAGTCTGCTCGCCGCGGTCGAAGCAACCCGACGCAAGGAAACCGGCGGTATCGTCACCCTCTGTGCGCCGCCGTCCTTTGCCGCACGCTGGCTGGTGCCGCGCCTGGGCAGCTTCACGCGGGCGCATCCCGACATCGATCTTCGCCTGTCGAGCAGCGTGGCGATGATCGACAAGGTCGAGCGCGACGTCGACACGGCCAGTGACGAGCACGGACATGACCTGATGATCCGCTTCGGCCGCGGCATTTATCCGGGATATGCCGTGGATCGCCTGTTTTCGCCGGCCTACATCCCGGTCTGCAACCCGGCCCTGGTCGATGGCGACCGGCCGCTGCGCAACCCGGCCGACTTGCGCCGGCACACGCTGATCCACGACGCCACGGTGCCCGAACTGGACGAACGGCCCGGCTGGGATCAATGGCTGGAACTGGCCGACGTCGGCTACCTGAAGGGCAAGATGCGCGCCATCCATTTCCAGGATGGCGCCCTGGCCCTGGCCGCCGCAGTGACCGGCCAGGGCGTGGCACTGGCGGCGCGCCCGATGATCAGCGCCGATGTCGCCGATGGGCGCCTGGCCATTCCCTTCCCGCTATCCATCCCCTCCCGCTACGCCTACTTCGTGTGCACCCCGACCGCCACGGCCAAACGCCCGACCGTGCTGGCGCTGCGCACCTGGCTGATCCGCGAGGCGGCCCGCGAACGGGCTGCCGACCGCAATTCGCAGGCGCGTGTCGGAACGCCCGAGTAGCCCCGGGAACACGCCTCTCGCCGCGACGAAAGCGGTGGGCGGAAAGCGATTCGATATTTCCTGCCGGACCGACAGCAGCGCTTTGTTGCACCGCAACAAAAATGGTAGTCTCCGGCTGTATAAAAACATGGCAGCCTAGCGAGAACCCGCATGTCCGAAATCGATCTGAAACGCTTCTTCCTGGAACAGGTGCGCCTGTTCGAAACTTTCCCGGCCGACAAGGTCGAGGAAATCGTCATCAAGTCCCGGCTGGCCACCTACGAGGGCAACGAAGCCATCCTCGAAACCGGCGACGAGGGCCGCTACATCGGCGTCGTGATCAGCGGCCATGCCGAAGTCTCGGTCACCGACAATACCGGCACGCGGGCGGTGATCACCCAGCTCGGTAGCGGTGACGTCTTCGGCGTGATGTCGCTGCTCACCGGCGACCGCATCATGGCCGACGTGATCGCCGGCAACCGCTGCTTCGTGCTGATGATTCCGCAGGAAGTCTTCAACACCCACATCCTGACCAACCCGAAGGCGGTCGGCTATCTCTCCCGGCTGTTGGCCGAGCGCACCCGCGCCATGTCCACCGACGAGGTCAGCGCCGCCGTGTCGCGCGCCGACGACCCCTACGCCCTGTCGCTGAACACCAATGCGCCGGGCAAGGTCGTCGTCCTCAACGTCGGCATCAGCCAGATCCACTTCGGCATCTACGACACCGAGGAAAGCGGTGCCGACGTGCATGGCATCGTCGATCACGCCGACAAGCAGCTGACCCGGATCACCGTCATGGTCGGCCCGCAGCAGAAAGCCATCGAGCACGCACCGTTCAAGCTCTCCGACCTGTTCAAGGTGATGACCGAGGTCACCGCGCTGCTCGGCGACGCCTTCACCTTCCACCCCGAGGACGTCAGCGCCATCGGCCATCGCGTCGTCCATGGCGGCAACCGCTTCTCCAGTTCGGTCGTCCTCACCTCGTCGGTGATCGCCGAAATCGAGGAATTGTCGGTCTTCGCGCCGCTGCACAACCCGGTCAACGTGGCCGGCATCCGCGTCGCCATGAAGATGTTCCCGAACGTGCCGCAGGTCGCCGTCTTCGACACCGCCTTCCACCAGACGCTGCCGCCCTACGCCTACCTCTACGGCCTGCCCTACGAGCTCTACAAGCAGCACGGCATCCGCCGCTACGGCTTCCACGGCACCTCGCACCGCTACGTGTCGCTGAAGGCCGCCGAAGTGCTGAAACGCCCGCTCGGCGAACTGGAAATCGTCTCCTGCCACCTCGGCATCGGCGCCTCGCTGTGCGCCATCGACCACGGCCGCTCGGTGGACACCACCATGGGCATGACGCCTTCCGACGGCCTGATCATGCCCAGCCGCTCGGGCAGCGTCGACCCGGCGGTGATGATCCACCTGATGGAACAGCACAAAATGTCGCCCGAACAGCTGTCGACGCTGATCAACAGCGAAAGCGGCCTCAAGGGCATTTCCGGCATTTCCAGCGACATCCACGAGATCGAGGCGGCGGCCGCCGACGGCCACCACCGCGCCCTGCTCGCCCACAAGGCCTACTGCTACCAGGTGCGCAAGAACATCGGCGCCTATGTCGCGGCGATGGGCGGCATCGACGTCCTGGCCTTTACCGGCGACGTCGGCGAAACCAGCGCCACGGTCCGTAGCCTGGCCTGCCAGGGTCTCGGTTACATGGGCATCAAGCTGGACGAGGAAAAGAACCGCAATCTCGGCCGGGTCGACCAGTTCGCGGTCATTTCCGCGGAAGACTCGCCGGTCGCCATCCTGGTCGTCGCCAATGACGACGAACGCCTGGTCGCCTGGGAAACCCTGCGCGCCATCGAACGCAACCAGCTGATGCTGGCCGCCAAGGCCGAAGAATCGCCGATTCCGGTCGAAATCTCGGCCCACCACGTGCATCTGTCGCAAGCCGACGTCGAAGCGCTGTTCGGCCCCGGCCACCAGCTGACGCCGGAACACGAACTGTCCCAGCCCGGCCAGTTCGCCTGCGCCGAAAAGGTCCATCTGGTCGGCCCCAAGGGGCGCATCGCCAACGTCCGCGTGCTCGGCCCGACGCGCAAGGAAACCCAGGTCGAGATCGCGATGACCGAACAGTTCAAGCTCGGCGTCCAGCCTCCGATCCGCCAGTCCGGCGATCTCGCCGGCACGCCCGGGGTGACGCTGGAAGGCCCCTACGGCAGCACCAGCATCGAGCGCGGCGTGATCTGCGCCCAACGCCACATCCACATGACGCCGGAAGATGCGCTGCGCTTCCATGTCCGCGACAACTACATCGTCCGCGTGCGCATCGAAGGCGAACGCCAGCTGATCTTCGGCGACGTCGTCGTCCGCGTGAATCCGGGCTTCCGCCTGGCCATGCACATCGACACCGACGAAGGCAACGCCGGCAACATCCGCACCGGCATGCTAGGTTACATCGAGGCGATCCAGAGCCGGCACTGAACGCGACGACCCTGAGTCGTTGAAGCAAAAACATGGGGATGACCGCGCTTGCGTTCATCCCCATGTTTATTTCAGGTGATTGGACCTCGCCAGAGCTGAGTGGCCGTTTATCGTCCAAACAGCCCCCCCCTCGCGCCGCTCAGGACTCAGTTCACGATTGGGATTTGCTAAATGCTACGGTCGGCCGGATATTCTGGCCAAAATCGAAATTTATGTCGCTTCTATTGAAGCATCCTGATCGAAATACAGACGGTAAGACCGCTGCTCGGCCGAAGCGGCCATTGGTATCCCGCAGAATGACATTGCTCTGGCGATTAAAATGCGGACGCTAGCTGCGATGCAAACCAAATTGCGGATACGCCTTCCATATACATCAGAGTAGAAAGCAAAATCACAATAGATTTTGGCGCTGCGCTTCGTACCAGACAAATGGAGAGTGGGTCTTCAGGTAATCTACAGCAACTTGACCGCTCACGTAGTTACTGTAATGTTTAGCACGCATTTTTTTGTTCACTGCGCTATTCAAATCCAGGCGTGCAATCGTGGCCATTGCCAGCTTTCTTTGGACACCCTTTAAATTCGGATTAGGCTTAATTCGACCCGATGAAAGATTCAGAAAGAACACCTCTGCTGACATCCCCATTGGATCAATTACATCGTCGAACTTATTCTTGTTTCTGTTAGGTCCTAGGCAAGAAAGACGATAGTTATCCCACTCGTAAGCCATCCCAGCATTTTTAGACTTGGCAACGAAATGATCTGTTGATGACGCCCCGGTCGCGAATTCGAAAAATATCGCCAAATAAGCACATATGCCGTTGTACCTCTCCCACAAATCGAAATTTGTCTCGGTCCAATAGTTGGGTAGTTTAGATGGGTCTGGAGGCGGCGCATTAAGTGCGATTCCTGCGGCATTTAACCAAGCATGCCCCTTCTGACGAACTCGTGTATTAAATTTTCGGGGCTCTTTTTGTAGAGATACAGGAATCAATTTAACCACTCCCGTTTCTGGCAAATATAGCGCCACGAGAAAAGGAAGGGGTCTCTTGGGCTCAAGGCGTTGACCAATGCATCATTCACCCTCTTAATCTCTTCCAGATCAACCTGGTCGCGATCAATAAGATCAGAAGCCTCTTCAATAAGCTTTTCATACGGTATTGATCGCCCGATTGGCAAACCAAACGCCTCACTCATGAGCCACTCATCAGAAGTGCCAAGCTTTTCGAAATCACGATGGCGAATTGCCACCCTATTATTACTCTGGTCAATATCAAACCACGCATCGATATTTGGATCAAAAAATGGCTCAATCGAGGCCATGATAAGCGGCGAATGCGTAGCTGCTATTATCTGGATATTTTCAACTTTGTGCTGCCCAACCAAGGCATCCATAACCTTCAGGATGGCATCGAAAACTTGCCGTTGCCATTTTGGATGCAAGTGCGATTCGATCTCATCAATCAGAAAGATAATCTGATGTGCCGGCCGGCTTCCGAGAATTTCACTCGCAATCACATGTTCACGCCAACTCCATACCAGCAAATACGCTAACGCAATAATCCGGCGCATCCCGGCTGATGCATGTATCACTGGGACATTTTGACCATACAGCATTTGAATTGTTGGAAAGTCACGAGCATCATCAACCGATATTCGAGTCAACGGCCCAGGCCTGATCACCTCTTCTTCGGATGGAGAAAGTGCTTCTAGAACTCGGCGTAACTGATGGAAAGCCTCACCATCCTCTCGCTGCCAAGAGGCCCAATCTGCAATCAGCCCATTACAGACCATTTTGAAACTATCCTCGTGTGGCAACCCCTCCCAGACTTCATGCGGCTTGAAGATAAAGGACTTGGGACGGCTAGGATCATACTCACCCTTGGTCTGTTTCCAGTAATTCCGAGCAGGGTCCCAGACTGAAAAACCACCATCGACTTGTGCATACAGCACCAAGCCAGGAATGGATGGTCGCCCCATTTGCCGCTTCCACTGCTGGGTTTGGCGAATAAAAACACTATCTTCCTCGACCTGTCCTCGTTTGCCATCAAAACGACAGACTATTCTGGGCGCAGCACGAGTAAAACGCTGTGGCAACGCCGGTTGGCCAGCCCACGTGCGAGTCAAGGCCCACCAGGCAATATCCAGCAGAAAGCTCTTTCCAAGCCCATTATCGCCAGTAATGATATTCAGCCGATCAGCGAAGGCCACATCCATTTCCTTGGCTGGTCCAACAGCACGGAGTAGAAGGTTTCGTAGCATGGCAACGCCCTAGAATTAAAAGATTCGGTAACCGGCCGGATTCTAAGGTGTTTTCGTGAGCGAGGCTCACCTGGATAACGAAAACAGGCCAGGAAATCCAGCAACGCAAATATGAAGTGAAAGCCCGCCCCCGTTCAAGCGCATTAATTAACTAATGTCAGCTCAAGTGCTCGTAGGGGCATGGTAGCGTACAAAACACCACCGGCTGCAAAGGCCGAACCAGAGCCACTCCCTACGATCACCAAAAAAACGGCATTTTCCAGTCATCTGAAAAATGCCGTTTTTCTGAGGGCGACCGTAGCATTCTGGCCGCCCGGTTGCGCCGTTGTCAGGACTGGCTATCCGGCCGCCAGCCACCACCCAGCGCCTTGAACAGATCGACCGCCGCCCCCAGCCGAGCCTGCCGGGTGGCGATCATGGCCGTCATGGCGTCATTGTGGGTGCGCTGGGCATCGAGCACTTCCAGGTAGCCGGTATGTCCTGCCTCGTAGCGCAGGCGAGCCAGGTCGAGGGCCTTGCGAGCGTTGTCGACGCGGCGGTTTTGCGCCGCTTCGGCCTCGCCGTCCTGGCGCAGGTTGACCAGCGCGTCGCGGACTTCCTTGTAGGCGATCTGCAGCGTGTTCTGCCAGACGACCAGCGATTGCTGGTTGACTGCCTTGGCCTGGTCGACCCGGGCCGAGGTACGGCCGAAGTCGAGGATGGGCATCAGTGCGGCGATGCCCAGCGACCAAGTGCCGGAGCCAGCGGTGAACAGGTCGGACAGCGTCTTGCTCTCGCTGCCGATGCTGCCGGTCAGCGTGAATTTCGGGAAGTAGCCGGCCTTGGCGATGCCGATGCCGGCATTGGCGGCGACCAGTTCCTGCTCGGCCTTGAGCACGTCGGGCCGGCCTTCGATCAGGTCGGACGGCAGGCCTTCCGGCGGCTGCGGCGGCAGGGGCAGCTGGCGCAGGTCGCCGGCGGCGATTTTCAGCGCGGGGTTGCCGGTCAGCAGCGCCAACTGGTGTTCGGCCAGGGCGCGCAGGCGGCGCTGCTCGGCCAGTTGGGCCTGGACAGCGGCCAGCGAGCCTTCGGCCTGGTAGCCGTCGAGCGGCGAGATCAGGCCGGCGTCGATCCGCGTGCGGACCAGGGCCAGGCTGTCCTCGCGGCTTTTCAGGGTTTCGCCGGTGACGGCGATCTGTGCGTCGTAGGCGCGCAGGGCGAGGTAGGTGCTGCTGACCAGCCCGGCCACGCTGAGCCGGACGGCATCGCGCGAATAGCGGGTGGCCAGGATGGAGGCCTGGGCCGCCTCGTTGGTCCGCCGGACGCGGCCCCAGACATCGAGTTCGAACGAGGTGCTGAGCGCGGCGCTGCGCGAGTGGCGCAGGCGCGGCATCGAACTGTTGTAGGTTGCAGTCTTGGTGCTGGCCTTGCTGTTGCTGGTCGAAGCGCCGCCGTCGATTTCCGGGAAGAAGGAGGCGCCGGCTTCGCGGGCGACGGCATCGGCCTGTTCGACGCGGGCGACGGCCAGGCGCAGGTCGGCGTTGTTTTGCAGGGCCTGATCGACCAGGTCGTTCAGCGTCGCATCGTCGAACAGCGTCCACCAGCGCGGATCGATGGCCGGGTTGGTGGCGATGGCGACCGACTCGGCCGGCTTGGCGCTGCCGAAGACGCTGGGCAGCAGGTTGGCCGGGCGGAGATAGTCGGGGCCGATGGCGCAGCCGCTCAGGGCCAGCGCCACGGCCAGCGGCGTCAGGCGGGAAAGGACGGGGGACATCATGCTTGCTCCTCCTCGTTCACGTCGAGGTGACGGGGATCGATCTGTTTGCCGCGCTCCAGCCACTTGAAGAAGAGCGGCACGAACAGCGTGGCGATGAAGGTGGCGGCCAGCATGCCGCCGAAGACGCCGGTGCCCATCGACTGGCGGGCGCCGGCGCCGGCGCCGGTGGCAGTGACCAGCGGGAAGACACCGAGTACGAAGGCCAGCGAGGTCATGATGATCGGCCGCAGGCGCAGGCGGGCCGCTTCGATGGCCGCTTCGGCGGCGCTCATCCCTTCGCCGTATTTCTGGGCGGCGAATTCGACGATCAGGATGGCGTTTTTGGACGCCAGCCCGATCAGCACGACCAGGCCGATCTGGAAGTAGATGTCGTTCGGCATGCCGCGCACCCAGATCGCCGTCAGCGCGCCCATCAGCGCGAAGGGCACGGCCATCACGACGGCAATCGGCAGCGACCACTTTTCGTACTGGGCGGCGAGGATCAGGAAAACCATCACGATGGCGAAACCAAAGGCCAGCAGCGACGAGCCGGAAGTGCGCTTTTCCTGGTAGACCTGGCCGGTCCAGGCGATGCCGTAGCCGTCCGGCAGCGTCGCGGCGGCGACTTCCTCGACGATCTTGATCGCATCGCCCGAGCTGACGTCCGGCTTCGAATCGCCCATCACCTTGGCGGCGACGAAGCCGTTGAAGCGCTCGATCTGCTCCGGACCGACGATGCTCTGCACGCGGCTGACCGCCGACAGCGGGATCATCGCGTTGGTCGTCGTGCTGCGCACGTAGACCTTGCCGATATCGTCGGCCTTCATCCGGTAATTGGCCTCGGCCTGCAACTGCACCCGGTAGACGCGGCCGGCCTTGTTGAAGTCATTGACGTAGAGCGCGCCCATCGTGCTTTGCAGCGTCGAGTAGATATCGGCGATCGGGATGCCCAGCGCCAGCGCCTTCTGCTCGTCGACCTCGACGAACAGCTGGGGCACGGTCGGCCGGAAGAAGGTCGAGATGCGGGTGAATTCCGGATGCTTCTGCAGCTCGGCGATGAAAGCCTGGGTGACCTCGTTGAGCTTGCGGACGTCGCCGTCCGCCTTGTTCTGGACATAGACTTCGAAGCCGCCGGCAGTGCCCAGGCCGCGGATCGGCGGCGGGTTGAAGACCAGGCCGAGGCCGTCCGGCTGCATCATGCCGAAGCCCATGAACTTGCCGGCCAGGTCCTGCGCCTTGCCCTGGCGTTCCGACCAGTCCTTCAACGGAATGAAGATGGTGCCGGCGTTGGGCTTGTTGCCGCCGCCGATCAGGTCGAAGCCGGAAACGATGAAGGTGTGGGCCACCGCTTCGTCCTTGGCGAACATCTGGCGCATGCTTTCGCCGGTCTTTTCGGTGCGTTTCAGCGTCGCGCCGTCAGGCAGGATCAGCGCCGAGATCAGGTAGCCCTGGTCTTCGGCCGGCACGAAGCCGCCGGGGATGATGCGGAAGAATGCTACGGTCGAGCCAATAATCAGGCCAAAAACCAAAAAGCCGATGATGCCGTGCTTGAGCGTGAAGCCGACGGTACGGGTGTAGGTTTGAGTCAGGCGCTCGAACATCCGGTTGAACGGGGCGAACCATTTGTTCTCGGTGTGCTGCGCCTTGAGCAGCAGCGCGCACAAGGCCGGCGTCAGGGTCAGCGCGACGACGCCGGAGAGCACCACGGCGACCGCGACGGTGACGGCGAACTGCTTGTAGAGCTGGCCGGCGATGCCGCCGAGGAAGGCGACCGGGACGAACACCGCGCACAGCACCAGCACGATGGCGATCAGCGCGCCGGTTACCTGCTGCATGGCCTTGACCGCCGCCTGCTTGGGCGGCAGCTTCTCTTCGGCCATCAGGCGCTCGACGTTTTCCAGCACGACGATGGCGTCATCGACGACGATACCGATCGCCAGCACCATCGCGAACAGCGTCAGCATGTTGATCGAGAAGCCGAACAGCCACAGGCCGGCGAAGGAGCCGATCAGCGAGATCGGCACGGCGATCATCGGGATCAGCGTCGCGCGCCAGCTCTGCAGGAACAGGAAGACGACGGCCAGCACCAGCAGCATGGCCTCGGCCAGCGTCTTGACGACCTCCCGGATTGAGGCCGAGACGAAGCGCGTCGTGTCGTAGGGAATGACGTAGTCCATGCCTTCCGGGAAACGCAACTTCAATTCGTCCATCTTGGTGCGAATGGAAGCTGCCGTTTCCAGCGCGTTGGCGCCGGTCTGCAGGAAGACACCCATGGCGATGGTCGGCTGGCCGTCGAGCGTCACGCGCTGGTCGTAGTTGTAGGCGCCGAGCTCGATGCGGGCGATATCCTTGAGGCGCAGCAGGCCGCCCGGGCCGCTGGCGCGGATGACGATGTTGCCGAACTCCTCTTCACTGAGCAGGCGGCCCTTGGCGGTCACCGTATAGACCAGTTGCTGGTCGTCCGGCGCCGGCTCCTGGCCAACCTTGCCGGCCGCGTTCTGGGCGTTCTGGGCGGCGATGGCGGCGGCGATCTCGCTGGTCGTCACGCCCAGTTGGGCCATGCGGTCCGGCTTCAGCCAGATGCGCATCGAGTAGTCCTGGGCGCCGAAGATAGTGACGTCGCCAACGCCCTTGATCCGCTTCAGTTCATCGGCGATGTTCAGGCTGGCGTAGTTGGACAGGAACAGCGTGCTGTACTTGCCACCCTCGGACTTCAAGGCCACGACATTCAGGATGTCGTTGGAACGCTTCTGGACGATCACCCCGTTGGTCCGCACGGCGGCCGGCAGGCGCGGCTCGGCGGCCTTGACCCGGTTATTGACGTTGACCGCGGCGAGGTCGGCATTGGTGCCGACCTCGAAGGTCGCGGTGATGGTCACCGTGCCGTTGGCGGTCGCCGAGGAGTTGAAATACAACATGTTCTCGACGCCGTTCAACTGCTCCTCGATCGGCGCGGCGACAGTCTTGGCCAGCGTTTCGGCCGAAGCGCCCGGGTAGGTGGCGGTGATCAGCACGGTCGGCGGCGCGATTTCCGGATACTGCGCGATGGGCAGCACGCGCGAGGCAACCAGGCCGGCGATGACGATGATGATCGAGATGACCGACGCGAAGATCGGCCGGTTGATGAAGAACTTGGCCATGATCTCAGCCCTTCTTCGCCGGTGCGGCCTGCTCGGCGCCGGGAACGGCCGGCGGATGCGGGGCGACCGGCACGCCGGGGCGAAGCTTGATCAGGTTGTCGACGATCACCTTGTCGCCGGCGTTCAGTCCGCCGAGGATGACCCAGTCCTTGCCATACCACTCGCCGGCCTTGACCGGGCGCGGCGCGACCTTGTTCTCGGCACCGACGGTCATCACCAGCGTGCCCTGCTCGGTCTGCAGTACGGCCGATTGCGGCACCAGGAAGGCGCCGTCGCGCTCGCCGGTCAACAGGCGGACGCGGACGAACTGGCCGGGCAGCAGCAGTCCGTCCGGGTTGTCGAACTCAGCGCGCAAAGCCTGGGTGCCCAGCGTCGTGTCGATATTGGTGGCGAGGAAATTCAGCTTGCCCGGCTTGTCGTATTTCTGGCCGTTACCCATGACCAGTTCGACGCCCCTGACGTCCTTGGCCGTCACGCGGCCGCCGGCGAACTTGGCCAGGTCGCTCTCGCCGAGGCTGAAGCGGACCCAGATCGGGTTGGTCTGGTAGATCGAGGTGAGCAGGCTGTCGGCGGTGGACACCAGGTTGCCGTCCGACTTGATCGCCCGCCCGGTGGTGCCGGCGACCGGCGCGCTGACGGTGGTCCACGACAGGTTCAGTTCAGCCTGGCGCAAGGCGGCCTGGGCCATGGCGTTGGCCGACACAGCGTCGTCGAAATCCTTTTGCGCAATTGCCTTGGCTTCGGCCAGGCCCTTCAGGCGGGCGGCCTCGCGGGCGGTCTGCTCGGCCTTGGCCTTGGCCTCGGCGAGCGCGATTTCATACGGTGCACGGTCGATCTGGAACAAGGGCTGGCCGGATTTCACCGTCTCGCCTTCCTGGTAAAGGCGCTTGACCAGGATGCCGCCGACGCGGGCGCGGACTTCGGTTTCGCGGGCGCCTTCGGTCTGCGCCATGATCTCGATGCTGGTCGGCACTTTCTGCGGCTGCATTTCGATCGCCGTCACCGGCATCGGCCCCATCGCCGGTGCTGCGGCCGGCTTCTCGCCGGAGCAACCGGCAGCCAGCAAAGCACCGACCAGCACGGATACGAAAAACGGCAGCGCCTGGCGCTGAATTCTTGAAATGGGGGCCACAATTATTCTCCTTGAATGTTCTCGTTGAGCAGATTATAAACATTCATGAATGTATGTAAATGCTTTTTTGTGTAAAATATGGTCTGTGAGATGGAACAACAGGCGGAAGGTTCGTCGGGAGACTGAAATGGTCAGAAAAACCAAGGAAGAAGCAGGCAAGACGCGCAAGGACATCATCGACGCAGCGCGTCGGGTGTTCCATGAATGCGGGGTCAGCCGTTCCTCGCTCGACAAGATCGCCAAGGAAGCAGGCGTCACGCGCGGCGCCGTCTACTGGCATTTCGAGGACAAGGCGGAACTCTTCTTCGCCATGCGCGAAGATGTTTTCGCGCCGCTGATCGAGCGCACCGACGCCCTGCTCTTCTCGCCCGAATTGAGCGATCCGCTCGATGCCATCGAAGCCTCGGTCAAGGAGTTCTTCCGCGTCCTCGAAGATTGTTCGGTGGTCCGCGAGGTGTTCGAAATCATGATTTCGCGCTGCGAATACGTCGATGAGTTCTCGTCGGTGCAGGACGAAATCGGCCGCCCGGCGCAGACCTTTCTCGCCAAGATCGAGCGCGTCTATCAACAGGCGGTGACCAAGGGCACGATGCGCGCCGGCCTCGATCCGCTGGTCGCGGCCCGCGATACCTGGGCTTTTACCAGTGGCATGCTGCACCTGCTGCTCAGTTGCCAGAAAGGCACCGACCTGTCGCTGCACGTGCCGGCGATGATCTCGGCCCATATGGCCTTGCGCCGGAAGGCTGCCGGCCCGGCCTGACCCGGGATGGGCGGGGGCGATAGTCCTCAGGCTTTTGCCCGCCGTGGCGTACACTGCCTGCCTCAACTTCCCGGCAGGACGCCCGATGCAAAACGAACACCTCATGCCGGGCAAGGACGCCTCGCTCGAACATTCCATCGCCTCGATGCAGGCCAGGCTGGCCGCCCGCGGTGTCGACATCGAGGAATGCTCGTGGCTCAACCCGGTCGCCAATGTCTGGTCGGTGCAGGTGCGCAACCGCGCCTGCCCGCCGATGTGCGCCATCGGCAAGGGCACCAGCAAGCTGGCCGCCCACGCCAGCGCGCTTGGCGAGTATTGCGAGCGCCTGTCGTGCAATGATTTCTGGAGCCACTATTACCTCGGCGACGCCATCGCCAACCGCGAATTCGCCCATGACCGGCGCGAGCGCTGGTTCCCGGTCACCGGCAACGACTGGCCGGGCGAACTGCTGACGCCCGAACTGCAAGCCTTCTACAACCCGGAAGGCAGCATCCCGGCCGAAGCGCTGATCGACATGAACACCGGCCACTACGAGCGCGGCATCTGCGCCATTCCTTACATACGCCAGCGCGACGGCGCCGAGATCTTCGTGCCGGTCAACATCACCGGCAACCTTTATGTCAGCAACGGCATGGCGGCCGGCAAC
>CAIXSK010000134.1 GCA_903922075.1 uncultured beta proteobacterium
CGACGTGCTGGCCCGGGGCGATGTCTGGCGCGGCGACACGCTGGCGGCGCTGCCGGCAGCCGCCATTCCGAGTGGCCATCCCGAACTCGATGCCGAATTGCCCGGCGGCGGCTGGCCGCGCGGCAACCTGACCGAACTTCTGATCGATCGCGGCGGTGTCGGCGAAATGAGCCTGTTGCTGCCGGCGTTGGCCCGACTGTCGGCCGCTGGCGGCTGGCTGGCGCTGGTCGCTCCGCCTTGGTTGCCGCATGCTCCGGCCTGGGCAGCGGCAGGGGTGGCGCTGGAGCGGCTGGTCGTCGTCCGCGCCGGCCGGCAGGTTGGCTGGTGCGTCGAGCAGTTGCTGGCCAGCGGCGGCTTTGCCGGCGTGCTGGCCTGGCCGGAAACCGGCATCGATGCGCGGGCCTTGCGGCGGCTGCAGGTGGCGGCTGAAGGACGGCCGGTTTTTGCCTGTTTATGGCGGCCGACTGTAGCATTCCGGGTGCCATCGCCGGCGCCACTGCGCGTGGCCCTGGCCGCCGGCGAGCGCAGCTTGTCGGTGCGCATCGTCAAGCGGCGCGGCCGGCCGGTCTCCGGGCCGCTGGCCTTGGCCGTTCCTTGTCATCCTCATTCCCTTGCCTTTGCCGGGAGAAACCCGCGTGCTGTGGCTGGCCCTGCATTTTCCCCTGTTGCCGATCGAGGCCTTGCCGCTGCGCCAGTCGCCTAGCGCCGTCGTCGCGCGCGGCCGGGTGCAGGTGGCCGACGCGGCGGCGGTGGCGGCCGGGGTTGGCGCCGGGCAAAAGCTGTCCACGGCGCTCGGCCTGCAGCCCGGGCTGGCCGTTTTTGAGCGCGATGCCGGGCGCGAGCAACAGGCGCTGGATAACCTGGCCTGCTGGGCCGGGCGCTTCACGCCGACGATCAGCCTGCAGCCGCCGGACACGCTGCTGCTCGAAATCGGCGGCTGCCTGCGCCTGTTCGGCGGCGCCGAAGCGATCATCGCGGCGGTGCTCGCCGGGTGCGCCGAACAGGCCTATTCGGTGCGCTGGGCTGCCGCGCCGACGCCGCTCGGGGCACGCTGGCTGGCCCGGGCCGGCGGCGGTATTGCGGTCGACACGGCCGGCCTGCCGGCAGCGCTCGCTGCCTTGCCCTGGGCCGTACCCGGCTGGCCGGACGCGGTGACGAAGCGCCTGGAATCCTTCGGCCTGCGGCGACTGGGCGATCTGCGCCAATTGCCCACGGCCGGCCTGCGCCGGCGCCTCGGCAACGACCCGCTCGACGACCTGCTGCGCGCCTGGGGCGAGTTGCCCGACCCGCAAACGGCCTTCGTCTTTCCGGAAAGCTTCGCCATCACCATCGAATTGCCGGCCCGCGTCGAGCATGCCGAGGCGCTGGTCTTCGCCGGCCAGCGGCTGTTCGCGGCGCTGGCCGGCTGGTTGGCTGGTCGGCAGTTGCTGGTCCGCCGCTGCACGCTGGCGCTGAGCCACGACGACGGCCCGCCGACGGCGCTGGCCCTCAATTTCGCCGAACCGGCGGCCGACGAGGGGCGTTTCCTGCGCCTGCTGCGCGAGCATCTCGGCCGCCTGCAACTGTCGGCGCCGGTCGAAGCCTTGCGCCTGCAGGCTGACGAACTGGTCGACCGGCCTGGCGCCAGCGCCTCGTTGTTCGAAGAGGCCACCGCCGGCGAGGGCGCGCTGGCCTGCCTGGAGCGTCTGCGCGCCCGCTTGGGCGAAGGAGCGGTGCAGGTGTTGGGCGAGGCGGCCGACCATCGGCCTGAATGCGCGACGCAGGCGCGCGATGCGATTTTCAATTTTGGCCAAAATTTCGGGCCGACCGTAGCATTTGAGGAGCAATCCGCTCAGACGGCTGCCATCGGCCGACATCGCCCGCTGTGGCTGCTGCCGACGCCGCAAGCGCTGGCCGAGCAGGCCGGCGGACCGCACTGGCATGGCCCGCTGAAACTGCTGTCGCGGGCCGAGCGACTGGAAAGCGGCTGGTGGGATGAAGGCGAGGGCGGTGCCACCGGCGATGTGCGGCGCGATTATTTCGTCGCCTGCAACCCGCTGGGCCAGCGGGCGTGGGTGTTCAGGGATGCAGCCGGCTGGTTCCTGCACGGCCTGTTCGCCTGATCGGGCAGGAATGAAACCATGTCGCTGCCCGACTACGCCGAGCTGCATTGCCTGTCCAATTTCAGTTTCCTGCGCGGTGCCTCGCACCCTGAGGAACTGGTCGAGCGCGCTGTCGCCCAGGGCTATGGCGCGCTGGCGCTGACCGACGAGTGTTCGCTGGCCGGCGTCGTCCGGGCGCATCGGGCGGCCAAGGTAGCCGGACTGAAATTCATCATCGGCAGCGAAATGACGACGACCGACAGCCTGAAGCTGGTTTTTCTGGCCTGCAACCGGCATGGCTACGGCAACCTGTCGGCGCTGATCACCCTTGCCCGGCGGCGCGCCGAAAAGGGTGCCTATACCTTGCAGCGCAACGATCTGGAAGCGGTGTCGCCGAGCGGTGCGCTGCCCGACTGCCTGGTGCTCTGGATACCGGGTGACTTGCCGGCCGTTGACGACGGCCGCTGGCTGGCCGAGCGCTTTCCCGGCCGCTGCTGGATTGCCGTCGAGCTGCACGCCGGGCCGGACGATGCGGCGAAACTGGCCGGCCTGCAGGCGCTCGGTGCCGCCTGCGGGCTGCCGCTGGTCGCCGCCGGCGACGTCCATATGCACGTCAAGGCGCGGCGGCCGGTGCAGGATGTGTTGACCGCGCTGCGCCTGAAAACGACGGTATTCGACGCCGGTTACGCGCTGTTCCCGAACGGCGAGCGCCACCTGCGTTCGCGGCTGCGCCTGTCGCGGCTGTACCCGCCGGAGCTGCTGGCCGATACGCTGGAGATCGCCGCCCGCTGCGAATTTTCGCTGGACGAGCTGTGCTACGAATACCCGGAGGAAATCGTCCCGGCCGGCGAAACCCCGGCCTCATTCCTGCGGGCTGAAACCGAACGCGGTCTGGCGCGGCGTTACCCGGCCGGGGTGCCGGTCAGCGTGCGCGACCGGGTCGAGCACGAACTGGCGCTGATCGCCGAGATGGCCTACGAGGCTTATTTCCTGACCGTCTATGACATCGTCTGCTTTGCCCGCCGCCAGGACATCCTCTGCCAGGGCCGCGGCTCGGCGGCCAATTCGGCGGTCTGCTACGCGCTCGGCGTCACCGAAGTCGATCCGGCGCGTTCGGCCCTGCTGTTCGAGCGCTTCATTTCGAAGGAGCGCGGCGAGCCGCCGGATATCGACGTCGATTTCGAACACGAACGGCGCGAGGAGGTCATCCAGTACATTTACCGAAAATACGGCCGCGAGCGGGCGGCGCTGGCCGCAGCCGTGATCACCTGGCGGACCAAGGGCGCGCTGCGCGATGCCGGCCGGGCGCTTGGTTTCGGCATCGCCCAGATCAACGCGCTGACCGCCTCGCTGGCCTGGTGGGACAAGCGCGAGCAATTGCC
>CAIXSK010000135.1 GCA_903922075.1 uncultured beta proteobacterium
CGGCCTCCAGGCGGCCAAGCTGCTCGGCCGCAGCAACGAACGGCTGGTCATGTTCTCCAGCCTGTCCAAGCGCTCCAACGTGCCGGGCATGCGCTCCGGCTTCGTCGCCGGCGACGCGGCCATCCTCAAGAAATTCCTGCTCTACCGCACCTACCACGGCTGCGCCATGGCGCCCCCGGTGCAGACGGCTTCGGTCGCCGCCTGGAACGACGAGGCGCATGTGCTGGACAACCGCAACCAGTACCGCGAGAAATTTGCCGCCTGCACGCCGCTGATCGCCGAAGTGCTCGGCACCGGCATGCCGGACGCCAGCTTCTACCTGTGGGCAAAGACACCGATCGCCGATACCGAGTTCGCCCGCGGCCTGCTCGAACACTATAATGTCGTAGTCCTGCCCGGCAGTTTCCTGGCCAGAGAAGTCAGGGGCGTCAATCCGGGCGCCAATTTCGTTCGTATCGCGCTGGTCGCCTCGCTCGATGAGTGTCTCGAAGCGACCCGGCGCATCCGTCAATTCGCACAACAACTGTAAACAGAGAGAATATCCATGACCCATCCGCTGCAAGCCACCATCGAAGAACTCTGGGAACGCCGCACCGAGCTGTCCCCGCAATCCGCCCCAACTACCATTTCCGCCATCGAGTCGGTGATCGGCGATCTCGACTCGGGCAAGCTGCGCGTTGCCGAGAAGATCGGCGGCGAATGGTTCACCCACCAGTGGATCAAGAAGGCCGTGCTGCTCTCCTTCCGCGTGCGCGACAACCGCGTGCAGCAATCGGGCGACGTCCGCTTCTTCGACAAGGTCGACACCAAGTTCGAAGGCTGGACCGAAGAGCAGTTCCGCCAGGGCGGCTTCCGCGTCGTGCCGGGCACCATCGCCCGCAAGGGTTCCTTCGTCGCCAAGAACGCCGTGCTGATGCCCTCCTTCGTCAATATCGGCGCCTACGTCGATGAAGGCACCATGGTCGACACCTGGGTCACCGTCGGTTCCTGCGCGCAGATCGGCAAGAACGTGCACCTCTCCGGCGGCGTCGGCATCGGCGGCGTCCTTGAGCCGCTGCAGGCCAACCCGACCATCATCGAAGACAACTGCTTCATCGGTGCCCGTTCGGAAGTCGTCGAAGGCGTCGTCGTCGGCGAAAACTCCGTCATCTCGATGGGCGTCTACATCGGCCAAAGCACTCCGATCTACGACCGCGAAACCGGCGAAGTCAGCTACGGCAAGATTCCGGCCGGCTCGGTCGTGATCAGCGGCAATCTGCCCAAGGCCGATGGCAAGTACAGCCTCTACGCCGCGATCATCGTCAAGAAGGTCGATGCGCAAACCCGTTCCAAGACCAGCATCAACGAACTGCTGCGCGCCTAAGCCTCACCACTCCACGAAGGTCTCGACATGATCCTCGACAAACTGTTCCAGTTGATGGCCGAAAAGCAGGCCTCGGATATCTTCATTTCCGCAGGCGCGCCTATCCACATCAAGATCCAGGGCAACACCATCCCGGTCAACCAGCAGGTCATGCTGCCGGACATGATCGAGAAGATCGCCTACGAACTGATGTCGCCGGACCAGATCAAGACCTTCGAGGCGAGCTGGGAGATGAACCTGTCGTTCGGCGTGCCCAACGTCGGCAACTTCCGGGTCAACATCTTCCGCCAGCGCGGCTCGACCAGCATCGTCATCCGCTTCATCTTGGGCAATATCCCGGCCCTTGACGCGCTCGGCCTGCCGACCATCCTCGGCGAGCTGATCATGGAAAAGCGCGGCCTGATCCTGATCGTCGGCGCCACCGGCTCGGGCAAATCGACGACCCTGGCCTCGATGCTCGACCACCGCAACGCCAACCGTGCCGGCCACATCCTGACCGTTGAGGACCCGATCGAATTCCTGTTCAAGCACAAGAAATCGATCGTCAACCAGCGCGAAATCGGCATGGACACCATGGACTGGCAGGCGGCGCTCAAAAACGCCATGCGCCAGGCACCGGACTGCATCCTGATCGGCGAAATCCGCGACAAGGAAACCATGCAGGCGGCCATCGCCTACTCGCAGACCGGCCACCTGTGCCTGGCGACGCTGCACGCCAACAACTCGTACCACGCGCTGAACCGCATCATCAGCTTCTTCCCGGCCGAAAACCGCCCGGCGCTCTTCCTCGACCTCTCGGTCGCCCTGCGCGCCATCATTTCGCAGCGCCTGGTCAAGAAGCCGGACGGCAAGCGCATCCCGACCTGCGAAATCATGCTCAACACCCGCCACATCAGCGAACTGATCGAGCGCGGCGAAGTCCAGGGCATCAAGGATGCGATGGAACAGACGCTGGCCCCGGGATCGCAGACCTTCGAGCAGGATCTGTTCAACCTGTACAGCGCCGGCACCATCACCATCGACGAAGCGCTGGCCAACGCCGATTCGCCAACCAACCTGTCCTGGCTGATCAACAATTCCGAATTCGGCAGCAGCAACGGCAAGGAAGACCGCAAGACCGACGTCGCACTCGATTTCGACAGCACCAGCGAAGGCGGCGCCTCGTTCAAGGAATTCACGCTCAGCCTGGCCGACCCCGAAGAAGAAAACCACTGATGTCCGACCCCACGTTTGAACTGGCCCGGCAGATCATTTCCTGCCACTCCGTCACGCCGGAAGATGGCGGCTGCATGGAAATCATCGCCGAACGCCTGAAACCGCTCGGTTTCAGCATCGAAACCATCAACCGCAACGGCGTCACCAACCTCTGGGCGCGGCGCGGCAGCACTGCCCCGCTGTTCGTCTTCGCCGGCCACACCGACGTCGTGCCGACCGGCCCGCTGGAGAAATGGACCTCGCCGCCGTTCGCGCCGGAAGTCCGCGACGGCATGCTTTACGGGCGCGGCGCTGCCGACATGAAATCCTCGGTCGCCGCCTCGGTGACCGCTGTCGAAGCCTTTATCGCGGCCCATCCGGATCATCCCGGCTCACTCGCCTTCCTGCTCACCTCCGACGAGGAAGGCGACGCCACCGACGGCACGGTGATCGTCGTCGAAGCGCTGAAGGCGCGGGGCGAAACGCTCGATTTCTGCATCATCGGCGAACCGACTTCAGTTGAAACCCTTGGCGACATGATCAAGAACGGCCGGCGCGGCTCGCTGTCCGGCGTGCTGACGGTCAAGGGCATCCAGTGCCACATCGCCTACCCGGAAAAGGGCCGCAACCCGATCCACGAAGCCGCGCCGGCGCTGGCCGAACTGGCCGCCACCGAATGGGACCGGGGCAACGAATATTTCCCGCCGACCACCTGGCAGATTTCCAACATCCACGGCGGCACCGGCGCCACCAATGTCGTGCCGGGCAGCGTCGAGATCAAGTTCAATTTCCGCTTCTCGACAGCGAGCACGCCGGAAGGCCTGCAGCAGCGGCTGGCCGCCATCCTCGACCAGCACAAGCTGGACTACGAGATCAAATGGACGCTCGGCGCCCGCCCCTTCCTGACCGGCCGCGGCCCGCTGGCCGACGCGGCGACGGCGGCGATCCGCGAGGTCTGCGGCATCGACACCGAGCTATCGACCACCGGCGGCACCTCTGACGGCCGCTTCATCGCCGAAATCTGCAAGCAGATGCTGGAAATCGGCCCGTCCAACGCGACCAGCCACAAGATCGACGAATGCATCGCCGTCGACGCCCTGCCCCAACTGTCGGCCATCTACCGCCGCATCCTCGAACAATTGATGACCGCATGAGCGACTCGACCGCCAAAGCCGAACTGATCACCGTTCGCGACTACCTCCGTTACGCGGTCAGCCGCTTCACCGCCGCCCAGTTGTTCTTCGGCCACGGCAGCGACAACGCCTGGGACGAGGCGGTCTATCTGACGCTGCATACTCTCAGCCTGCCACTCGACCGCCTGGAACCCTTCCTCGACGCCCGCCTGCTGCCGCACGAACGCGAGGCGCTGCTCGACATCTACCGCCGGCGCTGCGAGGATCGCCTGCCGGCCGCCTACCTGACCCACGAGGCCTGGCTCGGCGAGCATCGTTTCTACGTCGACGACCGCGTCATCGTGCCGCGCTCCTTCATCGCCGAACTGCTCGACGACCAGTTGGCACCATGGATCGACGACCCCTGGGCCATCGAATCGGCGCTCGACCTGTGCACCGGTTCGGGCTGCCTGGCCATCCTGACCGCGCTGGCCTTCCCCAATGCCGAAGTGGCGGCAGTCGACCTGTCCAGGGACGCGATCGCCGTCGCTGAGCGCAATGTCGCCGACTACGGCCTCTACGACCGCGTCGAACTGATCGAATCCAACGCCTTCAAGAAGCTGGAAGGCCGCAAATTCGACCTGATCATCTCCAACCCGCCCTACGTCAATGCCGAATCGGTCGCCGCGCTGCCGCCGGAATACCTGCACGAGCCGGAACTGGCGCTCGGCTCGGGCGACGACGGCCTCGACTTCACCCGCATCATCCTGCGCGAAGCGAAAAAGCACCTGACGGAGAACGGCATCCTGGTCGTCGAGATCGGCCACAACCGCGACGCCCTCGAAGTCGCCTACCCGACGCTACCCTTCACCTGGCTCGACACGGCGGCCGGCGACGAATACGTCTTCCTGCTGCACGCCGCCGACCTGCCCGGCTAAGCCATTCGTTTGAGCAAGCTCTACGAATTGCCCAGCCCGTTTGAAGTCGAGACGGGCACGGTGCTGATGCACGAACCGGCCTGGGCCAGCGAGGGCGAACTGCGCGCCCAGTTGCTTGACGAGAGCTACCCCAAGCCCTTCGTCATCGACGACGGCAAATCACGCTTTTTGTATTTCAACGTCCGCCTGATGCAGAGCGAAATGTCGCTCAAGGCGCCGCACGACCTGGCCATCCGCTATACGCAAAAGATGATGGCCTTCCTGCTCTTCCAGCCGCGCGCCAAGCGCATCGTGCTGATCGGCCTCGGCGGCGGCTCGCTGATCAAGTTCTGCCATCGCCGGATGCCCGGCACCCACCTGACCGCCATCGAACTCGACCCGGAAGTGATCGCCTTCCGCGACGCCTTCCTGGTGCCGGCCGACGACGAGCGCCTGCAGATCCTGCAAGCCGACGGCGCCGAGTACATCGCCAACGCTGACAAAGGCATCGACGTCCTGCTCGTCGACGCCTTCGACCGGACCGGCTTCGCCCCCAGCCTGGCCAACCGCGAATTCTTCGACAACGCCTACGCCAAGCTGGCCGGCAACGGCGTGCTGGTCATCAATCTGGCTGGTGAGAAGGACAGCTACGAAGGCCTGATCGGCGAAGCGATGCACGTTTTCGACGACCAGGTGATCGTCATCTCGGTGCCGGACGACGGCAACCACGTGCTCTACGCCTTCAAGGAGCGCTATTTCGAGCCGCGCTGGCGCTGGCTGCACAACTACGCCAAGGAACTTCGCGCCAAGTTCGGCCTCGACTTTCCGGCCTTCGTGCAAAAAATGGAACGCTCGACCAAACTCGGGCTGGCCCGCCGCGAAGCCCTACGCCGACGCTGAACAGCGCCCCGGAAATTTCGATTTTGGCCTTTTTTTCCGGCCGACCGTAGCATTTACCGGGTGGGCGGCTGCTTCGTCGCTCATTGGTCGCTACTTGGTCGCTTCCTCGGCCTGCGCCGCGCGCTGCGCCATCTGCTGGTTGGCCGCATCGAGTTCGCGCTGCACGCGCGCCTTCGTGTCCTGTGCCTGTTCGACTTCCTGCTTTTTGGCGGCCGCCGCCGTCGCTGCCGTACCGGCGGTTTCGATACCGCAAGCGGCCAAACCGGCCACGGCAACCACGATCAGGATGGCTTTCATTGTTTTCCCCCTCAACGCAAGGCCGCCAGAATGGCTGTCAATAGCCGCCAGCATTTTTCCACCGACGCCACTTCGACCCGCTCGCCCGGCGCATGGGCGCCGCGGATGGTCGGGCCGAACGACACGGTATCCATGCCCGGATACTTGGCCCCGATGATGCCGCATTCGAGTCCGGCGTGCACTACCTTGACCGTCGATTCCGCACCAAAATCCCATTTGTAGACCGCCTGGCACGCGGCAAGCAGCGGTGAGCCCGGATTCGGCGCCCAGCCCGGGTAATGCCCGGATTTTTCCACCTGGCTGGCGCTCAGCGTCCACAGACTGCAAATTTCGTCGGCCAGCGCCAAGCCGCCGCTATCGAGCAGCGAACGCACCATAAAGTTGCACGCCCCCCCATTCGGGTGCAGGTCGACCATGCCCAGATTGTTCGACGTCTCGACCACCCCGGGCAACTGCCGGCTCATCCGCCGCACGCCATGCGGCGCCGCATGCAGCGAGTCCAACCAAATTTTCTGTTCAGCCAGCGACAACAGCGCTTCGGCCACGCCAGGCTCGACACTCAGGCGCAAGCCGTCATCGACACCGCGCAATTCGGCCCGCAAGCGGCCTTCAATATCCGCCAGCGCCGTAGCCAGCCGCCCCACCAGCCCGGCCGGCAGCGCAATCAGCGCGCTCGCCTCGCGCGGCAAGGCATTGCGCGCCGTCCCACCGGTCAGTTCGGCCAAGCGGAAAGGCAATTCGCCGGCCAGCTCGCACAGCGCGCGGACCAGCAGCTTGATTGCATTGCCCCGCTCTTCATGAATATCGACGCCCGAATGCCCGCCACGCAAGCCACGCAACGCGATACACCAGACTTCATGGCCGGCCGGAACCGGCTCGCCAACGCCACTCCGTGCAACATTGACATCCAGCCCGCCAGCACAGCCGAGATAGAACTCGCCCCAATCTTCGGTATCCAGATTCAGCATCAGGCGCCCCTGCAGGACGCCCGGCGCCAGGCCGCGCGCGCCGCCCATGCCGGCTTCCTCGTCGACCGTCAGCAGCGCTTCCAGCGGACCATGCTCTAGCGTTTGATCTTCCAGCACGGCCAGAATCAGCGCCACGCCGATACCGTTGTCGGCACCCAGCGTCGTTTTGTCGCAGACCAGCCAGCCGTCGCGCCATTCGGGAACGATTGGATCGCGCGAAAAATCGTGGGCGCTGTCGCCATTCTTCTGGCAAACCATGTCCAGATGCGCCTGCAGGACGACGCCCGGCTCCCGCTCCCGGCCGGCCGTCGCCGGCTTGCGGATCAACAGGTTCCCGGCGGCATCGACCACCGCCTGCAAGCCACGTCCCGTGGCCCACTGCAACAGGCGCTCGCGCAAAGCGGCCTCGTGCTTCGAAGCCCGTGGTTCGGCGCACAGCGTCGCGAAATGCGCCCAGACGGAAGCCGGTTGCAGGCCGGAAAAAACGGAATCGATCATCTGGCGCCAGCTCCAAAGTGAAAACCCCCGCAGACCTTGCGGTGTGCGGGGGTTAAATTCTGGGGCGACTGATGGGGCTCGAACCCACGACAACCGGAATCACAATCCGGGACTCTACCAACTGAGCTAC
>CAIXSK010000136.1 GCA_903922075.1 uncultured beta proteobacterium
GGCTTGAGCAGGATGGAATCGGGGATGCCGATCTTGCCGATGTCGTGCATCGGCGCGGTGTTGAAGATGACGCTGGCCGATTCGTCTCCCAGGCCATGGGCGAGGGCGATCAGGCGGGCGTAATGGCTCATGCGCAGGACGTGGTAGCCGGTCTCGTTGTCCTTGAATTCGGCTGCCCGGCCAAGGCGGCGGATGATCTGCTGGCGGGTGGTCAGCAGTTCCAGCGTGCGTTGCTGGACCATGCGCTCCAGCTCGCGCGACTGGTCGTAGAGGGCGAGATGGGTACGCACCCGGGCCTCGACGATGGGCGGGCTGATCGGCTTGGTGATGTAGTCGACGGCGCCGGTTTCCAGGCCGCGCTTTTCGTCTTCGGTGCTGCTCATCGCGGTGACGAAAATGATCGGGATGCGCCGGCGGTCCGGGTTGGACTTCAGGCGCCGGCAGATTTCCAGGCCGCTGATGCCCGGCATCATGATGTCGAGCAGGATCAGGTCGGGCGGCTCGTCGGAGTAGACGATCTTCAGCGCCTTTTCGCCGGAGGTGGCGACCCGGATCCGGTATTCGTCGCGCAGCACTTCCGAGAGCAGGTCGATGTTTTCCGGATTGTCGTCGACAATCAGGATGCATTGTTTGGGGAGCAGGGGTGACATCGTCGATCGGCCCTCGGTCATGGTTGGTCAGGATTGCCAGGTGGTCCCGCGAACTGCTGCAGCGTCTGCAGTGCATCGTCGAACTCGTAGAGCCGGATTTGCCGCTCCAGGCGGTCGATCAGGGTCGGATCGAATTCTTGCCGCAGCCACGGCAACATGGTTTCGAAAAGCGGTATGGCGGCGGCATCGTCATTATCCAGAAGCCGATGTAAATTGAATAGGTTATCGCGTTGAATTTCCACGGCCGGACTGGGTGTTTCGGGCGCTCGCTGGTCGACCGTCAGTTCGCTGATGGCCAGCACGTCGGGCAGCGCTTCGGCCAGGCGGGCGATCATCGGCGCCAACTGATCGTCGTCGGCCGGTGGGCCGCCCGCCTTGAGCCGGTCTTCCAGCTGGCCGGCCAGCCGGGACAGCTTGACGGCGCCAAGATTGCCGGCCAGGCCGCGCAGCGTATGGGCGCGCAGGATCATCGCGTTGCTGTCGCCGCGCTGCCGGTCGGCCTCGAGCAGGGCGAGGACATTGCCCTGGTTGTCGCGGAAGCGGCTCAGCAGGCGGTTGAACATCGGCCGGTTGCCGCCGAGTCGGTCGAGCGCCGACTCGATGTCGATATCGCGTGGCGTCGCCGGTTCGGCCGCCGCCACCGGCAACTCACGCGGCGCACCCGGCTGGCCCAGCCAGTGGGCGAGGGTGGCGTAGAGCGCCGCCACGTCGATCGGCTTGGGAATGTGGTCGTTCATGCCGATGGCCAGGCAGTGCTCGCGGTCGCTGGCCAGCGCATTGGCCGTCATGGCAATGATCGGTAGCTGGCGCATGCCCAGTTCTTCGCGAATGCGGCGGGTGGCCGAATAGCCGTCCATGACCGGCATGTGGCAGTCCATCAGGATCAGGTCGTAGGCCGTGCGCTGCACGCATTCGCAGGCCTGCAGTCCGTTTTCGGCGAGGTCGACGACGAGGCCGACGGTGGTCAGCATTTCCTGCGCCAGTTCGCGGTTGACCTCGTTGTCCTCGACCAGCAGGACCCGCCGCCCGGAGAATTCGCGACTCAGCCGGGCTGGTGCGGAGGCTGGCGGGGTCGTCCGGCGGATTTCCGGATGCAGCGCCATGACGATGCTGTCGAACAGCGACGAGGGCGTCGCCGGTTTGCTCAGGATGCTGCCGACGATCTGGTCGCCGAGTGCCGCCTGCAGTTCCTCGTGGTCGTAGGCGGTGGCCATCACCGTCGCGGCATGGGAGCGCCCGCCGATTTGCCGGAGCAGTTCGACGCCATCCATGCCCGGCATTTTCCAGTCGACGATCAGCAGGCCGTAGGGCGTCCCCGCCTGCTCGGCGGCGGCCAGTTCGCTCAGCGCCGCGGCGCCGCTGCGCACGGCGTGGCAGTCGATGTTCAGGGCCTTGAGCATTTGCGTGAAGATCTCGCAGGCGCCGGGGCTGTCGTCGATGATCAGGGCGCGCAGATGGTCGGGCAGGCCGATGCGGCGTCGCGTTTCGGGTTCGCCGACGGGCAGGCCGAAGGCCAGCTGGAAGGCGAAGCAGCTGCCGATGCCGGGCTGGCTGGTGACGCCGATCCGGCCGCCCTGTTCCTCGACGATGCGCTTGCAGATCGACAGCCCGAGCCCGGTGCCGCCGTATTTGCGGGTGGTCGAGGTGTCGGCCTGGGTGAAGGCGGCGAAAAGCTGCGCCTGTTGTTCCGGGCTCATGCCGATGCCGGTGTCGCGGACTTCGAAGCCGATGTCGACGCCCTCTTCGTGGCGGCCGAGCAGCTTGACGATGACGGTGATCTCGCCGCTCTCGGTGAACTTGATGGCGTTGCCGACCAGGTTGAGCAGGACCTGGCCGAGGCGCAGCGAGTCGCCGACCAGGTGATCGGGCACGTCGGCGGCGATGTCGTAGAGCAGCTCAAGCCCGCGCTCCCGAGCCTTCAGCGAACTGACGTCGCTGAGATGCTGCAGGCAGGCGTCGAGGCTGAAACTGACGCGCTCGAAGTGCATCATGCCGGCTTCGATCTTGGACAGGTCGAGGATGTCGTTGATGATGCCGAGCAAGCCCTGGGCGGCGTTGTCGACCTTGCTCAGGTAGTTGCGCTGGCGGGTGTTGAGGTCGGTCTGCAGCGCCAGGTGGGTCATGCCGATGATGGCGTTCATCGGGGTGCGGATCTCGTGGCTCATGTTGGCCAGGAAATCGGCCTTGGCCGCGGCGGCCGCTTCGGCATGGGCGCGGGCCTGTTCGGCTTCGCGCTCGGCGTCCTTGAGGGCGGTGATGTCGACGATGACGCCGATCAACCCGCCCGGCCGGCCGTCGGGCAGGCGGAAGCCGCTGACCGAGTAGAGGCTGTCGCGCGGGCGGCCGTCGGCGTCGGTCATCGTCACTTCGCGGACCACCCGGCCGCAGTCGGCGATGATTTTTTCGTCCTCGGCCTGGTAGGTTTGTCGCGCCGCTTCCGGCAGGTAGTCGAGGTCGAGCACGCGCTTGCCGATGAATTCCCGCCGGTCGATGCCGAAGAAGGCCTCGTAGGCCTGGTTGCAGCCGAGGAAGCGGGTGTTCTCGCCCTTGTAGAAAATGGGGTTGGGGATGGTGTCGAGCAGGGCTTGCAGGAAGCTGAACTGGCGGATCAGCTCCATTTCTATCTCGTGGCGGTCGGAGACGTCGAGGATGGTAATGAGCAGCGAATCGAGTTCGCCGTCCTCGTCGCGGACGGTGGCGATCTGGACGTCGCCCCAGCGTGCCTTGCCGGCCCGGTCGGCGAACTCGAATTCGTTGCGCAGGCTGTGGCTGGCGGCCGGGCTGCTGTGGGCAAGCAGATCGTCGATGCGGGCGAGGATGTCGGGCGGCAGGGCAATTTGCTCTGGACTGGACAACAGTTCGTCAATCGGCTGATCGACAAAACGGGCGAAAGCGGGATTGACCAGCACCGGCTGGCGGGCCGGGTTGAGGCTGACGATGCCGACCGCGGCATTGTCGAAGATGGCGCGGAAGAAGGCCTCGCGCTTCTGCAGGATATCCTGGCTCTGGCGCAGTGCCTGGGTGCGCCGGGCGATCTTGATTTCCAGCTCGATGTTGGCGTCCTCCAGGGCCCGGCGCGAATGCTGAAGGTGCTGGCGCATGCCTTCGAGCGCCGCGGCCAGTTGGGTGACCTCGCGCCACGGCGCGTCGGTGGCGACCGGCTTTTCAAGATCGAGACCGCCGATGCGGGCGCTGTCCTCGGCCAGTGCCATCAGGGGTTCGCCGAAGCGGTTGGCGATGCGGATGGCGACAATCATGCCGAGGGCGAGCGCGGAGAAGGTGATCAGGCCGAGCAGCAGCAGGTCCTGGGAGGCTATCGGGACAAAGTCGCTTTCCGGGGCGACGACGCCGAGCATGATGCCGCTGGCGTTGCCGTTGACCGGGCGGAACAGGCTGAGCATGCGGCCGCCCGGCCGCTCGGCGGCATGCAGGTGGCGCTCGGGGCGGGGGTCCATCTGCCACTGCCGGAAGGCGGCGGCGAATTCGGGAAGGTCGAGTTCTTCGGCGGTCTTCAGCAGCGCGGCGTTGATGGCCGGGCGGTCGGCGAAGCGCGGGTCGCGCGGCGGGGCGATCACTTTGCCCTCTTTCAGGAAGAGGGCGGCCTTGCCCTGGCTGCCGAAGGTCATCCGGGTGGTGAATTCGGCGATGTCGATCAGCCGCACGTCGTGGCCGATCACGTAGGTCGAGCCGTCGGCGTCGGTCCACCGCATGGCGGCGGTGATGCCCGGTTCCTTGGTGGTGAAGAAGATGTAGGGCTCGGTCCAGTGCACGCTGTGGTCGTTGGGCAGGGCCATGGCACCCTTGAACCAGGGGCGCAGGCGGGCGTCGTAATTGCGCTCGCGCATCTCGACCGATTCGATTTCGCGGTCCTTGTTCCAGGTGATCCAGTAGGTCTGGTTGCCCCATTCGGCCGGATTGCTGATCCGGTTGGTCCACCGCCCGTCGTCGGTCATCAGGAGCAGGATTTCACGGCCGGACTCGTGGGCGAAGATGACCGAAGTGATCTCGCCGTGGTTGGCGATGATCGGGAAGAAGAATTCGTTGAAACGCAGCAGGCGGGTCTGGTCGATGTGGGCGCTCTTGCCCCAGCCCTGGCTGCTGCGCAGCGTTACCTCGACGGTCTTGAGCAGCCGGGTCAGGCGCGCTTCCAGTTGCTCGGCGGCCAGTTGCATCTGGCTTTCGGCCAGGCGGTCGACGGTCGGCCGGCCGATCAGCAGGTAGAGGCTGAGCGTGAAGGCGGCCAGCGAAAGCAGGATCAACAGCCCGATCCGCAGGACCAGACTGTTGGCGAAACCCGGCTTTTTGAAGGAAACCCCGTGCAGCATGCCTGCCCCCCGGTGTGGTGTACGGAAGTTGTGGTTTTTTTTATTTTTACCGCATTGTAACGGGATATTTGTTGCGAGTATTCGCTGGTCAAATCGCCGTCTGGTCGAATGCTACGGTCGGGCGCAAAAAATGCCAAAAATTGAAATTTCAGGTGGCCGGGGATTACGGAACGACGGTGATTTCCGGTGCCTGGCCGATGAATTCCAGCCGGCTTTTCAGGGCTTCGGTAACGAAGACCTGGTCTTTGCCATCGACCCGCAGGACCAGGCCGGCGTCCATTTTCCTGGCCATCTCGCGCCAGCCGTCCGGGCCGGCGATGAAGATCGGCTTGGAGGCGGCGTCGGACAGCGTGCCGGCCTTGGGCCCTTTCGGGATCAGCACGGTGACGGCCTGGGTGTGGTCGGCCGGGTAGCCGCGGCGCGGGTCGAGCAGGTGGGGATAGCGCTTGCCGTCGAGCTCGAAGTAGCGCTGGTAGTCGCCGGAGGTGCCGATCGCCTCGCCGTCGGCCAGCATCACCGTGGCCATCGGGCCGGGCTGGCGCGGGTGCTGGATGCCGACGCGCCACGGCTTGCCCTGCTTGCTGCCGAGTGCCATGAGGTTGCCGCCGATGTTGATCAGCGCGTTGTCGATGCCCTGCTGCTTGAGGATGGCGGCGGCGCGGTCGAGGGCAACGCCCTTCAGGTAGCCGCCAAAATCGAGGGCGACCTGGGGGTTGCGGCTGTTGACCGTGGTGCCGGCGATGCTCAGGTCGGCAATCGACGGCTGGCTCGCCAACCAGGCCTTGATGTCGGCGGGCGGCGGCAGTTCGGCTTTGAATTCGTCGGCCTGGAAGCCCCAGAGCTTGATCAACTGGCCGATGCCCGGGTCGAACAGGTAGTCGCCCTGTTTCGACAGGGCCTGCGCCTCGCGGACGAAATCGGCCAGTTCCGGCTTGACTGCCAGCGGTTTCCCGTCGGCGATGGCGGCATTGAGCGCGGTCAGCTCGGACTCCTGCCAGGCATGGTAGGCGCGGTGCAGGCGGTCGAATTCGCGCAGCACGGCGGCGATCGCCTGGCGGCCCTGGTCGGGGTCGTCGCTGACCACCAGCACTTCGACGCGGGTGCCGAAGACGTAGGCCTGCTGCTCCTGCAGCGGCGTCCGTCCGCAGGCGGCGAGACAGAAAACGAGCGTGGCGAGGATCAGGCGGCGGAACATGCGTGTTCGATGGCGGTGATCAAGGCGCCGGCGGCGTCGAAACCCGATTGCTGGCGGATTTCGACCATGCAGGTCGGGCTGGTCACGTTGATTTCGGTCAGGTAGTCGCCAATCACGTCGATGCCGACCAGCATCAGGCCGCGCTTGAAGAGGACGGGGCCGAGCGCCTCGGCGATCTCGCGGTCGCGGGCCGACAGTGCCTGGGCGACGCCGGTGCCGCCGGCGGCCAGGTTGCCGCGCGTCTCGCCGGCCTTGGGAATGCGCGCCAGGCAAAAAGGCACCGGCTGACCGGCGATCAGCAGGATGCGCTTGTCGCCCCGGCTGATCTCGGGGATGAAGCGCTGCGCCATGATCGTCCGCGTGCCGTCGTGGGTCAGTGTTTCGACGATGACGTTGCGGTTCGGGTCGTTGCGATGGACGCGGAAAACCTGGCTGCCGCCCATGCCGTCGAGCGGCTTGAGGATGACATCGCGTTCCTCGTCGATGAAACGCTGGATTTGCCCCGGATCGCGAAAGGCTACGGTCGGCGGCAAAAATTGGCCAAATTCCATCATTGCCAGCTTTTCGGAATGCTCGCGCAGCGCCCGCGGCCGGTTGAAGACCCTGACGCCGTCGGCTTCGGCGCGTTCGAGCAGCCAGGTGGCGGTCAGGTATTCGAAATCGAAGGGCGGGTCGCGGCGCATGATCACCGCGTCGAAGGTGGTCAGCGGCAGCCATTGGCGGCCGGTTTCGCGGTACCAGTCGTGGTCGTCCGGGCGCAGGTGCAGGTGCAGCGCCTCGCCGCAGACACCGCCGGCATGCTGGCCGTCCGGCTTGCGCCAGCCCAGCGTCGCGGCGTCGATGGCGTAGACGTCGTGGCCATGGTTTTCGGCGGCGCGCATCATGGCCACCGAGCTATCCTTCCACGCCTTCAGGTGGTCCAGCGGATCGACGACGAAGGCCAGCTTCAACGGTCGCTCGCTACCGCCGAGCAGGTGCTTCTCGAAATGCAGTTGCTGGGCCACGCCGGGGATCAGTCCTCGTCGATCTCAGGGGCCGTCCGTTCCAGCTCGATGGCGGCGGCCAGGCAGGCCAGCCGGCCGACGACGCCGTAGGCGTAGAAGCGGTTGGGCGGCGCGTCCGGATTGTTGCAGCCGTAGTCGGGCAGGTTGCAGCCGGTCTCGAAGGCCAGCGGCTCGAAATGCATGCCCGGCGCGTTGAGGTTCTCGTCCTTGCCGCGGCCGGTATGCACCCGGTAGAAGCCGCCGACGACGTAGCGGTCGATCATGTAGATGACCGGCTCGGCGACCGCCTCGTGCAGCTTCTCGAAGGTGTGCACGCCTTCCTGGATGATCACCTCGGAGACTTCCTGGCCTTCCTTGATCACGCTCATCTTGTTGCGCTGCTTGCGGTTCAGCGCGATCACCTCGTCGGCGTCGCGGACCGTCATCACCCCCATGCCGTAGGTGCCGGCGTCGGCCTTGACGACGAAGTAGGGCGTCTCGTCGATGTCGTATTCGCGGTATTTTTCCTTGACGATGTCGAGCACGGCGGCGACGTTGGCGGCCAGGCA
>CAIXSK010000137.1 GCA_903922075.1 uncultured beta proteobacterium
CGTCGATGACGACATCTGGTTCGCCCGCGACCTCAACCTCGACGGCGACCTGCTCGATGCCGGCGAAGGCCTGGCCCGCTGGGCCTCGAACGGCACGCCCGGCTCGGAATTCTCCGGCCTCTACTTCGACAAGTTCGATCCGAACGTCGCCTACGTGAATATCCAGCACCCGGCCGACGGCATCGACCGCACCCTGATGATCACCGCCGTGCCGGAACCAGCCAGCGCCAGCCTGCTCCTGGCCGGACTCGGCCTGATCGGCGCGGTTGCCCGCCGCCGCAAGCAGCAGTAAAGCCGCTGCCGCACGCGACCATGGCCCGGCATTGGCCGGGCCATGGTCTTTTCAAGGCCCCATGCCTGCGGTTTTCAAGCAGGGCAAGAACCAATCATCCGGGCATCAACGATGACCCCAGCCCCGATGGTGGTGGCCGTGGTGATCATGCACCGGCACAAAAACCGGGAAACAGCCGCTGACGCCGATCACGGTCACGGCGAGAACGAGGGTGGCAAGTATCCTTTTCATGGCATCTCCAAGTGATCAGACACACTCGAATAACGCAGCCGCCCCAGGCCGGATCGACGTCGAGTTGTTTCCAGTTGTAAGATGCCCTGACACCCGGCGACGCCACCGCCCGAGCATGCCGGCCGGGAGAACCCAGCCGGCCGGCGCGCTGTCAAAAGGGTGTTGGCAAACCACCCGCCAACCGGAGACCGCCATGCTCGACACCATCCTCAACAATCACCTGCTGCTCGCCCTCGTCATCATTCTCTTCCTGGTGCTGATCCCGGCGCTGGTCGTCCGCGGCCACAAACTGCGCGAGTCGACACGCCTCGACCGGCGGCAATCTCCGCGCGGCGCCCCCGACCGCCGCGCCTGAGGCCGGCAAAAAAACCTGAAGACCGCCACCACGAGGCACTTGCAAAGCTGCAAAGGCGATTTATAATGCGCGCCTTTTCCTCGATAGCTCAGTCGGTAGAGCGCCGGACTGTTAATCCGTAGGTCCCTGGTTCGAGCCCAGGTCGAGGAGCCAGGAAGCGGCAGTAGCTCAGTTGGTAGAGCGATACCTTGCCAAGGTATAGGTCGAGAGTTCGAGACTCTTCTGCCGCTCCAATTTTCCCTTTGCAGCCTTGTCCGGCGACGTCCGGCACCGGCGCCGCCCTCCCGGCGGCAGCCCCGCTGCCCAATCGCACGAATGCTACGACCATAGAATCAAATGCTGGCCCTAGGGTCGGCCCATTTTTTTGCCCAAAATCGAAATTTTTCTTACGCGCTACGGCCGCCTTGCCGCTTGCGGTACAAGGTGCGCAGGCTGATGCCGAGCTGTTCGGCCAGGCGGGCCGGATCGTTGCCGGCGTGCTGCTGCGCCCAGGCCAGATAGCGCTTTTCCAGACTGCCCAGGTCGACGATTTCGCCGAGCCGGAAAGCGCCATCGTCAGCCACCCGCGCCGCCGGAATATCGTCGGCCATGTCGAGCAGCTGCGGCAGGTCGATGCTGTCGCCGTCGGCGAGCAGCGTGGCGCGTTCGATCAGGTTGCGCAGTTCGCGGATGTTGCCGCTGAACCGGCGGCCGGATAGCCAGGCCAGCGCCGCCGGCGTCAGCTTGCGCCCCGGCCGGCGGTCGACGCGTTCGAGCAGCGAGGCGGCCAGCAGCGGGATGTCCTCGACCCGCTCGTGCAATGCCGGCATGTGGATCGGGAAGGTGTTGATCCGGAAATAGAGGTCGCGGCGAAAAGTCTCGGCCTGGACCATGGCGCGCAGGTCGCGGTGGGTGGCGGCGACCAGGCGGAAATCGGCGGGCAGCCAGTCCAGCCCGCCGACCCGGCGGTAGGTGCCGGTTTCCAAGAGGCGCAGCAGCTTGACCTGCTGGGCGAGCGGCAGTTCGCCGATTTCGTCGAGGAACAGCGTGCCGCCGGCCGCCGCCTCGACCAGGCCCTGCTTGCGGTGGGTGGCGCCGGTGAAGGCGCCCTTTTCGTAGCCGAACAGTTCGCTCTCGAACAGCGTTTCGGTCATCCCGGCGCAGTCGACGGCGACGAAGGGCCCATCCTCGCGGGCGCTGGCTTCGTGGATGGCGCGGGCGACCAGTTCCTTGCCGGTGCCGGTTTCGCCGAGCAGCAGCACCGACGCCGCCGAATTGGCGACGCGCAGCACTTTCTCCAGCATACCCATGAAGGCCGGCGAGCGGCCGACCAGGCCCTGCGCCGCGGCCCGGCTGCTGGCCTGGCGGACGACGCGCATGGTCTCGACGAAATAGACGATGCTCCCCTGGTCGTCGCGGATCGGCGTCGTTTCGACGGCGACATGCTCCTCGCCGCGCGGCGTGTGGTGCAGGTGCAGCACGCGCTGCGACGCGCCAGCTTCGAGACTCTGCTTGAGCGGGCAGGATTCGCCGGCCTGGTCGCAGGGCACGCTGAAATGATGCGAAACCTCGTAGCAGGTCCGCCCGGCGACCGCTCGCCCGTCGCCAAACTCCCGGGTGTAGGCGGCGTTGGCGGCGACGATCCGGTAGTCGAGGTCCATCACGATGCGCGGCTCGGGCAGGCCGTCGAGGAAGGAAATCAGCTCGCTGAGGAAGTGTGCGGTCATGTCATTTATGTCCATCGTGCCATCCATGAATGCCATTATTGTCACTCGTAGCCGCACAATTGCAAGCACGCCCGAGCAGACCAGCCACAACCCACTGATTTATCGGGCGTTTGTCGCCCACCCAAAGCAGGCACGCATCTTGATATTACTTACCGAGGAAACCGGTGCCCCCTGCCTCTTCCCAGGCGTTCTCCTTGCCTGACGAATGGGCAGGTACTGGCCGACCCAACGTTGTCTGGCGACATTTCCCCCCTTAGTTCGCCCCGCAGGCCAGCTTGATGGCGCCAGACCACGTCGTGCCAGCCACACCGGTTTCCGCCCTTTCACCCGCCGACCGAGGACCGATGAGCCAGCCCGAAGCCACCACGCAGCCCGCCAGCGCTGCCCCCGTTTCCTTCTACGAGAAACGCAAGAAGATCTACGCCAAGGGCATCCGCGGCTACTTCGACAACTGGCGGATCGCCCTCGTCGTCTTCACGCAGCTCATTTTCTACGTCAGCCCCTGGCTGGTCTGGAACGATCGCCAGGCGATCCTGCTCCACCTGGTCGAGCGCAAGTTCTACATCTTCGGCGTCGTCTTCTGGCCGCAGGACGTCATCTACCTGGCTGCCCTGCTCATCGTCTCGGCCTACGCGCTATTTCTGGTCACCGCCGTCGCCGGCCGGCTGTTCTGCGGCTACGCCTGCCCGCAGACGGTCTACACGCAAATCTTCATGTGGATCGAGAACTGGATCGAAGGCGAGCGCAACGCCCGGATCAAGCTCGACAAGGCGCCGCTCGACGCCCGCAAGCTGCGCATCAGGGGGACCAAGCACGCGCTCTGGCTGCTCTTCTCGCTATGGACCGGCTTCACGCTGGTTGGCTACTTCACGCCGGTCGACGAGTTGATCAACAACGTCCGCACCGGCAATCTCGGCCCCTGGGAGACTTTCTGGATCTTCTTCTACGGCGGCTTCACCTACCTGTTCGCCGGCTTCATGCGCGAGCAGGTGTGCAAGTACATGTGCCCCTACGCCCGCTTCCAGAGCGTGATGTTCGACCCCGATACGCTGATCATCACCTACGATCCGGAACGCGGCGAAACGCGCGGGGCGCGCCGGAAGGGTGTCGATGCCAAGGCGGCCGGCCTCGGTGATTGCGTCGATTGCGGACTCTGCGTGCAGGTCTGTCCAACCGGCATCGAC
>CAIXSK010000138.1 GCA_903922075.1 uncultured beta proteobacterium
CGGCTTACTTGGTGCCGATGACTTCGATGTCGACGCGGCGATCCGGCTGCAGGCAGTCGATCAGGGCCTTGGTCTTGGCATTGCCCTTGCACTTGTTGCCGGTGACCGGCTGCTTTTCGCCCTTGCCTTCAGTGTAGACGCGGTTGGCTTCGATGCCCTTGGCAACCAGGTATTCCTTGACGGCGGCGGCGCGCTTCTCGGACAGCTTCTGGTTGTAGGAATCGGAGCCCAGGCGATCGGTGTGGCCGACGGCGAGGATCACTTCGAGCTTGATGGCCTTGGACTTGGCGACCACTTCGTCGAGCTTGGCCTTGCCTTCCGGGCGCAGGACAGCCTTGTTGAAGTCGAACAGGGCGTCGGCGGCGACGGTGACCTTTTCGCCGGACGGCTTGACGCCGGTAGCGGCCGGGGCAGCAGCGGCGGCCGGGGCGGCAGACTTCGGCGCGCAGGTGGCGGCCGGCAGCAGGTCCTTGTCGCATTCGCAACCGGCCTTGTCGGCGGCGGCAGCGGCCGGGGTCCAGTAGCCGGTGCGCCAGCACAGGCCGAAGCCGGACTTGGCGACGACGTCGCGCTGGTCGATGGCGTAGACGCGTTCCTGGGCCACGGCGGAGAAGCCGATACCGGCCAGCAGGGCCAGAACCAGAGATTTCTTGATGGTGTTCTTGATCATGGTTTTTCCTCGTTGAAGAAGATTTTCAATTCTTTAACCCGTTCTGCAACCCGGATTCAGGCTGGCTTGCGGAATTCCAGACTATTTTGCCATAGCGCGATGGCTGCTTCCAAGTCATTTGGCCTGTCATAACGCAAAGTTTTGTTGTCGACGCAACACTTTCCGGCCACCCAGACATGCGTTACGGATTCCCTGCCGGCCACATTGACGAGGTGGGAAACCGGATCGAAGCACGGCTGGCATTCCAGTTCGCCCAGGCTGACCGCGCACAAGTCGGCAAATTTGCCAGGCGCAATGGAACCGGTCTGTTGGCCCAGACCCAGCGCATTGGCCGCATCGAGCGTCGCCATGCGCAGGATTTCACCCGATGGCAAGGCGCTGGCATCGCTATTCAGGCCTTTTGCCAGAAGTGATGCCAGGCGCATTTCGCCGAACAGGTCGAGGCGATTGTTGCTCGCTGCGCCGTCCGTACCCAGGCCGACATTGATGCCCACTTGTCGCATTTTTACCACCGGTGCGAAGCCGCTGGCCAGCTTGAGGTTGGAGGTCGGGCAGTGGGCGATGCTGCAGCCGGTGTCGGCCAGCAACTTAAGGTCGGCATCGTCGAGATGGACGGCGTGCACGCCGATGAAATTGGGGCCGAGCAGGCCCTGCTTGGCGAGCCGTGCCAGCGGCCGGAGGCCGAACTGTCGCAGGCTGTCCTCGATTTCCTGGCGGGTCTCGTGGACGTGGCAATGGATAGGCAGGTTGAGTTGCTCGGAGAGCGTCAGGATGCGCTCGAAAGTACCATTCGAGACAGTGTACGGGGCATGCGGTGCCAGGCAGAAATGGATTAGCGGGTCCGTGCGCCACGCTTCGCGAACCGCCAGGCCCTTGCTCAGGTAGTCGGTTGCATCGCTGGCGTAGGGCGTCGGAAACTCCAGGGCGGTGATGCCCAGCACGGCGCGCATGCCGAATTCGGCAGCGGCGGCAGCGGCGGCATCCGGGAAGAAATACATGTCGTTGAAACAGGTGATGCCGCCCTTGAGCATCTCGGCGCAGGCCAGTCGGGTGCCGTCGTAGACAAACTGGGCCGACATGTGGACGGCCTCGGCCGGCCAGATGTGTTTCTGCAGCCATTCCATCAGCGGCAGGTCGTCGGCCAGGCCGCGCATCAGGCTCATCGCGGCATGGGTGTGCAGGTTGATCAGGCCGGGGATCAGGATGTGATCGTGCAGGTTGACGACTTGTTTCGCCTGGTAGCGGGTGCGCGCCTCGCCAGCTGGCAGGATGCTCACAATTCGGCCGTCGTTGACGGCGACGGCATGGCTTTTCAGAACCTGGTCGGGGGCGACCGTGGCAATCCAGCGCGCCTCGATCAGCAGGTCGATCATTTCGGGTGTTGTTGTCATGAAAAACGGCGTCTGTGCGGTGAAGGGGGCGTGTTAAAATAGCAAATTACGCTTGAATCAACTAATAAGGCATCGCGCAAGCGGTGCGAAACGAGACATGGACCAATTCGCCAAAGAAACACTGCCGATCAGCCTCGAAGACGAGATGCGGCGTTCCTACCTCGATTACGCGATGAGCGTGATCGTCGGCCGGGCCTTGCCGGATGCGCGCGATGGCCTGAAGCCGGTACATCGCCGCGTACTCTACGCGATGCACGAGACGAACAATGTCTGGAACCGTCCCTTCGTCAAGTGCGCCCGCGTCGTCGGCGAGGTCATGGGTAAGTACCATCCGCACGGCGATTCGGCGATTTACGACACCCTGGTCCGCATGGCGCAGGATTTCTCGCTGCGCTACACGCTGGTCGATGGCCAGGGCAACTTCGGCTCGATCGACGGCGACAACGCGGCGGCCATGCGTTACACCGAATGCCGCCTGGATCGCATCGCTTCCGACCTGACGGCCGACATCGACAAGGAAACGGTCGATTTCGAACCGAACTACGATGGCAAGGAACTTGAGCCGTCGGTGCTGCCGACGCGTATTCCCAACCTGCTGATCAACGGCTCGGCCGGTATCGCGGTTGGCATGGCGACCAACATCCCGCCGCACAACCTCAACGAAGTCGTCGCCGGCTGCTTGGCGCTGCTGGAAAATCCGGCGATCACCATCGACGACCTGATCGAGATCATCCCGGCGCCGGATTTCCCGACGGCCGGTCTGATCTACGGTGTGATGGGCGTCCGCGAAGGCTACAAGACCGGCCGTGGCCGCGTCATCATGCGCGCCCGTACCCACTTCGAGGACATGGAGAAGGGCGGCCGTCAGGCGCTGATCGTCGACGAAATCCCCTACCAGGTGAACAAGAAGTCGCTGATCGAGAAGATTGCCGAGCTGGTCAACGAGAAGAAGATCGAAGGCATTTCCGACATCCGCGACGAGTCCGACAAGTCGGGCATGCGCATCGTCATCGAGCTGAAGCGCGGCGAAGTCGGCGAGGTTATCCTCAACAACCTGTACAAGCAGACGCAGCTGCAGGACACCTTCGGCATGAACATGGTGGCGCTGGTCGACGGCCAGCCGCGCCTGTTGAACCTGAAGCAGGCGCTGGAGTGCTTCCTGTCGCACCGCCGCGAGGTGGTCACCCGGCGTACCGTCTTCGAACTGAAGAAGGCGCGCGAGCGCGGCCACATCCTGGAAGGCCTGGCCGTCGCGCTGTCCAACGTCGATGAAATCATTGCCCTGATCAAGGCCGCGCCGACGCCGCCGGATGCCAAGCGCAGCCTGATGGCGCGTCAGTGGCGCAGCCCGGTGGTCGAGGAAATGCTGTTGCGCGCCTCTTCCGATGCCTCGCGTCCGGACGGGTTGGCGCCGGAATTCGGCTTGTCGGAGCAGGGCTATCGCCTGTCCGACGCCCAGGCCCAGGCCATCCTGGAACTGCGCCTGCAGCGCCTGACCGGCCTGGAGCAGGACAAGATCGTCGGCGAGTACAAGGAAATCATGGACAAGATCGTCGATCTGCTCGACATCCTGGCCAAGCCGGAACGCATCACCGAAATCATCGTTGCCGAACTGGTGGCGATTCGCGATCAATTCGGCGACGAGCGCAAGTCGGAAATCGTCCTCCATACCCAGGAACTCGGCATTGAGGATTTCATCACGCCGATGGACATGGTTGTCACGCTGTCGCACGGCGGCTACATCAAGGCCCAGCCGCTGGCCGACTACCGGGCGCAAAAGCGCGGCGGGCGCGGCAAGCAGGCGGCGGCGATCAAGGACGAGGATTTCGTCGATCACCTGTTCGTTGCCAACACCCACGACTTCATCCTGTGCTTCTCGAACCGCGGCCGCTGCTACTGGCTGAAGGTGTACGAAGCGCCGCAGGGCAGCCGGACCAGCCGCGGCAAGCCGATCGTCAACCTGTTCCCGCTCGAAGAGGGCGAACGGATCAACGCCGTGCTGCCAGTCAAGGAATTCGTCGACGACAAGTTCATCTTCATGGCGACTCGCGACGGTACGGTCAAGAAGACGCCGCTGTCCGATTTCTCCAACCCGCGCAAGGCCGGCATCATCGCCGTCGACCTGCTCGATGACGATTACCTGATCGGTGTCGAACTGACCACCGGTCAGAGCGACATCGTGCTCGTCTCCGACGCCGGCAAGGCGGTCTGGTTCGACGAGGAAGACGTCCGCCCGATGGGCCGCGGCGCCCGCGGCGTCCGTGGCATGAAGCTGCAGCCGGGGCAGACGGTGATTTCCCTGCTGGTCGCCGAGAGCGATCAGCAGACCGTGCTGGTCGCCACCGAGAACGGTTTCGGCAAGCGCACCGTGCTCGCCGACTTCCGCCATTCCGGGCGTGGCACGCAGGGCGTCAAGGCGATTGCCGATTCCGAGCGCAACGGCGTGGTGATCGGTGCCAAGCTGGTCGACGACAACGACGAAGTCATGCTGATCACCACCGGCGGTGTGCTGATCCGCACCCGCGTTTCGGAAATCCGCGGCATGGGCCGGGCGACGCAGGGCGTCACGCTGATCTCGCTGGACGAAGGCGAGAAGCTGGCCGGCCTGGAAAAGGTCGCCGAGTCGGTAGTGGAAGCCGATGCCGAGGCTGAGGGTGACGCCGAGATCCAGAATGCTACGGTCAGCCCGGAAAATGAGCAAAATTCGGAATCGTCCGAACCCAACGAAGGCGGAGAAGCGTAAATGACCCGCATCTGGAATTTCAGCGCCGGTCCGGCTGCACTTCCCGAAGAAGTCCTCCAGCAGGCCCAGGCCGAGATGCTCGACTGGCATGGCGCCGGTTGCAGCGTCATGGAAATGAGCCATCGCGGCAAGGAGTTCATGTCCATCCTCGCCCAGGCCGAAGCCGACCTGCGCGAATTGATGGGCATCCCCGAGCAATACAAGGTGCTTTTCCTGCAGGGCGGTGCGACGCAGCAGTTTGCGCAGATCCCGATGAACCTGCTGGCCGGCCGTTCGGCCGACTACATCGTGACCGGTTCGTGGTCGAAGAAGGCGTTCAAGGAAGCCCAGCGCATCGGCAACGTGCGCTGCGCGGCGACCACCGAGAGCAGCGGCTTCGCCCGTCTGCCAATGGCCGAGGAAATCAAGCTCGACCCCTTCGCCGCCTACCTGCACGTGTGCACCAACGAAACCATCCACGGCGTCGAAATCCCGGCCGAGCGCATCGCCGATACCGGCGTGCCGCTGGTTGCCGACATGTCGTCGCATATCCTGTCGCGGCCGATCAATGTCGAGAAATTCGGCCTGATCTACGCCGGCGCCCAGAAGAACATCGGTCCCTCCGGCCTGACCCTGGTCGTCGTCCATCGCGACCTGCTCGGCATGGCACCGCTGACCATCCCGACGGTCATGGATTACGCGGTGATGGCCGAAAACGGCTCGATGCTGAACACCCCGCCGACCTACGCCATCTACATCGCCGGCCTGGTTTTCCAGTGGCTGAAGCGGCAGGGCGGTTTGCCCGGCATTGCTACGGTCAATGCCGAAAAGGCCCGGATTTTGTATGCCGCCATCGACGACTCGGAGGGTTTCTATACCAATCCGGTCGATCCCGATTGCCGCTCGGCGATGAATGTCCCCTTCGTGCTGGCCAATCCCGAGCTCGACGCCGCCTTCCTGGCCGAATCCAAGGCGGCCGGCCTGGCCTCGCTGAAGGGCCACAAGTCGGTCGGCGGCATGCGCGCCTCGATCTACAACGCCGTATCACTGGAGGCCGTACAGGCGCTGGTGAGCTTCATGAACGATTTCGCCAAACGTAACGGTTGATCCCATGAGCGACCCGCAGCAAAACGACTTGCACAAAGCCCTGGCCGGCGTGCGCGCCGAAATCGACGGCATTGACGGCGAACTGTTGCGCCTGCTCAACGCCCGCGCCCGCTGCGCCCAGAAGGTCGGCGTGATCAAGTCCGAGCATGGCGAAGCAGGCCACATCTATCGCCCCGAGCGCGAAGCCCAGGTCCTGCGCCGTCTGCAGGACAGCAACCCCGGTCCGCTGCCCGGCGAGAGCATCACCTTCTTCTTCCGCGAAGTGATGTCGGCCTGCCTGGCGCTTGAAGAGCCGCTCGGCATTTCCTTCCTCGGTCCGCTCGGTTCCTTCACCGGCAGCGCGGCGACCAAGCATTTCGGCCACGCTGCCCGTCTGTTGCCGCAGGCGTCGATCGACGACGTCTTCCGCGAGGTCGAATCCGGCCACGCCCATTACGCCGTGGTGCCGGTCGAGAACTCGACCGAAGGCGCGGTCGGCCGCTCGATGGACCTGCTGCTGGCGACGCCGCTGAAAATCTGCGGCGAAGTGGTGCTGCGTATCCACCAGAACCTGCTGACCCGCGAAACCGATCTGGGCAAGATCACCAAGGTCTATTCGCATGCCCAGTCGCTGGCCCAGTGCCACGAGTGGCTGAACCACAACCTGCCCGGCGTGCCGCGCATTTCGGTAGCGAGCAATTCGCTGGCCGCGCAGATGGCTGCAGCCGAACCGGGAACGGC
>CAIXSK010000139.1 GCA_903922075.1 uncultured beta proteobacterium
CATCCTTCAGGCGCAGGTGGCTGGGCTGGTTTTCTTCGTGGTTGGTCGCCGACAGGAAAACCGAGGACAGGCGGTCGAAAGTCAGCACACCGTCCGCCTTGGGGTAGGCGATCTGCGGGTGACTGTTCTTGTCGCCCAGTTGCGTGTGGTCGTCGTGGTGATGCAGCGTCCACGGCGCCTTGCCCTTGAAGACGTAGGTGTCGATGGCGCCGTAAGCCAGCGCGCCCCACAGGCCCCACTTGAAGGCCGGACGGATGTTGCGCACCTGGTAGAGCTCGTCCCACAGCCAGCTTTGCTTGAGCTGGGCGGCGTACTCGGTCGCTTCGCTGCCGGCCTCATCCTTGGCCAGATGCGCGAACACCGCTTCGGCGGCGACCAGGCCGGATTTCATCGCCATGTGCGTGCCCTTGATCTTCGGCACGTTGAGGAAGCCGGCCGTATCGCCGACCAGCAGGCCGCCCGGGAAGGTCAGTTTGGGGACGGACTGCCAGCCGCCCTCGGACAGCGCCCGGGCGCCGTAGGAAATCCGGCGGCCGCCCTCGAAGGTGTCGCGGATGGACGGATGCGTCTTGTAGCGCTGGAATTCCTCGTAGGGCGACAGCCACGGATTCTGGTAATCGAGGCCGACGACCATGCCGATGGCGACCAGGTTGTTTTCCAGGTGGTAGAGGAAGGAACCGCCGTAGGTGTCGCTGGCCAGCGGCCAGCCGACGGTATGGACGATCAGCCCCGGCTGGTGTTTGGCCGGGTCGATTTCCCACAGCTCCTTGATGCCGATGCCGTAGGTTTGCGGATCGACGCCGTCACGCAGGTCAAAGCGCTCGAACAGCGTCTTGGTCAGCGAGCCACGGCAGCCTTCGGCGAAGATGGTCTGCCGGGCGTGCAGTTCCATGCCCGGCTGGAAGCTGTGGCCAGGCTGGCCGTCCTTGCCCAGGCCGAGATCGCCGGTGGCGACGCCCTTGACCGAACCGTCCGCGTGGTAGAGCACTTCGGCGGCGGCGAAGCCGGGGTAGATTTCGACGCCGAGCGCCTCGGCCTGCTCGCCCAGCCAGCGGCAGAAGACGCCGAGGCTGATGATGTAGTTGCCGTGGTTGCCCATCTGCGGCGGGGTCGGCAGCTTGAACGCGCCGTTTTCGCTGAGATAAAGCAGGCGATCCTCGCCGGCCGGTGTGTTGAGCGGCGCGCCACGGTCCTGCCAGTCGGGGAACAGTTCGGCCAGCGCCTTCGGCTCGATGACGGCGCCGGACAGGATGTGGGCGCCGATTTCCGAGCCCTTCTCCAGCAGGCAGACGGAAAGCTCCCGGCCCGCCTGTTCGGCCTGCTGCTTGAGGCGGATCGCCGCAGCCAGGCCCGAAGGCCCGCCGCCGACGATCACCACGTCGTATTCCATCGCATCGCGGTCGTTACGCATGGTCATGCTCAGAACAGGTTTTCCGGCAGCGCGAACACCGACTCGGCGCCGCCGGTCATTTCGGCGGCGTAGGCTGCGGCGAACGGCAGCTGGTGGGCGGCGAAGTAGCTCGCCGTGGCCAGCTTGGCGCGGTAGAAGTCATCGCTGCTGCCTTCGGCCAGACGCTGGACGGCAATGGCTGCCGACTTGGCCATCAGCCAGCCGCCGGCGACGATGCCGGTCAGGCGCAGGAAAGGCACCGAGCCGGCATGGACGGCCTGCGGGTTGCTTTCGTAGTTGGCGATGATCCAGTCGGTGGCCGTCTGCAGCGCGGCGATGCCGGTTTGCAGCTGGGCGGCAATGGCGGCCAGTTGGGGGTTGGCGGCGAGTTCGGCGGCGGTCGCCGTCATTTCGGCGATCAAGGCCTGCATGCTGGCGCCCGGCACCTTCTCGCGGGCCAGCTTGCGGCCGACCAGGTCGTTGGCCTGGATCGCCGTCGTCCCTTCGTA
>CAIXSK010000140.1 GCA_903922075.1 uncultured beta proteobacterium
CGCCAGTTGCTGGAGGCGACGACCTGCCCGGCGGTATCGATGACGTAGATCGACAGCGTGCCGGCGCGCTCGTTGAGTTGCTCAAGGTAGGCGTTGACCCGGGGGGCCAGTGGGGCGTCGTCATTTTTCCTGAGTAGGGCCAGGACATCGCGTTCAAGACCGAGGGTGCCGGGAAGAAAAGCGTATTTGCCGATTTCGCGTTCCAGGCTGGCGGTGTACAGCTCAAGCCGGTGCAGGCCGGTGCTTTGCAGTTCGGCCAGGCCCAGTTGCAGGGCAATCCGGTGCGCCGCCAATCCGCTCAGCACCGTCAGGGCGAGGAGCAGGGTCAGGATCGGCAGGTAGCGCAGAATGTGGCGGCTGGGCATGGCAGTGGAGCGAGTGGGGAGCCTATCTTAGAGGATTTCGAGCAGTTGTTTGACGATCAGGATGGTGACGACGCCGAGGAAAGCTTTGCGGATGAAGCCGGCACCATGTTTTAGTGCGAGCCGCGTCCCAAGATAGGAACCGGCCAGATTGCAGACCGCCATGATCAGGCCGATCTGCCAGAGGATGGGGCCGTGGCTGGCGAAGAAGGCGATGGCCGAGAGGTTGGTCGCAAAGTTGATTACCTTGGCGCTCGCCGAACCCTGAATGAAATCCATGCCAAACAGGCGGACAAAGCCAAAAATCAGGAAACTGCCGGTTCCCGGGCCGAAGAAACCATCGTAGGCACCGATGACGAGGCCGAACAAGGCACCCCGCCAGCGGTCAGCGCCGCTTAGTACGCGCGTTACTTGCTGGCCGAGGTCTTTTTTCATGAAGGTGTAGAGCGCGACGGCAATCATCAGGACAATAACCATCGGGCGCATTGTTTCGCGGGGAAGCCAGGCCACCAGCGCAGCCCCGCCCCAGGCCCCGATCAAGGCAGCGGCCGTCGCCGGGAGTACGACAAACCAGGGAATGCGGACCCGTCGCGCATAACTCCAGAGTGCAGCGCCGGTGCCGGCGATACTCGCCACTTTGTTGGTTCCGAACAGGGTCGGAATAGTGGTCTGCGGGAACTGTGCGAGCAGCACCGGAATCTGGATCAGGCCGCCGCCACCGACAACAGCATCGACCATGCCGGCGAAAAAAGCAGCGGGAGCAAGGATGTACCAGTCGAGAATCATCTGTTGCACCTAAAAAGGAACCCGGCACTGGTACGTGCCGGGTTCAAAAAAAGGTTCGGCCCGAGGGCGGTGCCGAACCGAGGAACAAGGCGCTTTCAGGCAGCGCAGGCAGGAGCCTGGTCGTCGCCCGGAGCCGGGAGTGCTTCATCAATTTCGGCCAGCGTGTCGTCCACCGGATCAATACCGTTTTCCCACTTGGCGACGACGGCGGTGGCAATGGCGTTGCCGAGCACGTTGGTGGCCGTGCGCCCCATGTCGAGGAAGTGGTCGATACCTAGGATCAGCAGCAAACCGGCCTCGGGCAGCCCGAACATCGGCAGCACGGCGGCAACGACGACCAATGATGAGCGCGGCACGCCGGCAACGCCCTTGCTCGAGATCATCAGGACCAGCAGCATGGTGATCTGCGTCCCCAGACTCAGTTCGATGCCATAGGCCTGGCCGATGAACAGCGCGGCAAAGGCGCAGTAGAGCATCGAGCCATCGAGGTTGAACGAGTAGCCGAGCGGCAGCACGAAGCCAATGATGCGGTCCTTGACGCCGAATTTCTCGAGCTGTTCCATCAACTTGGGGTAGGCCGATTCGCTGCTCGCCGTCGAGAAGCCGAGCAGCATCGGGCTGCGCACCAGCTTGAGCAGGCGGAAGACTTCCTTGCCGAGCACGAAGTAGCCGGCGGCAATCAGCACCAGCCAGAGCACGGCGAGGGCAATGTAGAAGCTGGCCAGCAGCTTGCCGAAGACGACCAGCATGCCCAGCCCCTGGGTCGTGATGATGCCGGCAACGGCGCCGAAGACGCCGATCGGGGCGAAGCGCATCACGTAGTCGGTGACCTTGAGCATGACGTGGACGACTTCTTCCATCGTGTTCACCAGGCTGCGCGCCGTCTGGTTGTGCAGGTGGCCCAGCGCCAGGCCGAAGAAGACGGCGAAGACGAGGATCTGCAGGATTTCATTGGCCGCCATCGCCTCGAAGATGTTCTTCGGGAAGACGTGGGTGATGAAGTCCTTGAG
>CAIXSK010000141.1 GCA_903922075.1 uncultured beta proteobacterium
GCTGGCTGCTGGCCAGCCTGGTCACCGGCGCCCTGCTCGCCATCACCCGCATGTCGGCCGGCGGCCATTTCCTGTCCGACACCGTTTTCGCCTGGTTCGCCACCTATTTCAGCCTGTGGCTGACCGAATGGATTTTCCGGCAACTGGGCTGGCTACCGGCCCGGACATAAGCGCCGGCCGGCGGTCTTCGGATATCCGACACCGGCCGGGCCAGATCATCGGAATTCCGGCGGATGCGCGCCGCGAGTTCATAAAAAACCCTTGAAAATCAACGCTCCTTAATCTCAGTCCGTCATGGCACGGCCTGTGCAATGGTCTATCCACCGGACGGCGCCCCTGCGCCCGACCTGTCATACCAAAGGAGACACCATGCAACAGCCCACCCACCGCCTCGAACACGACTTGCTCGGCGACCGCGAAGTCCCGGCCGACGCCTATTACGGCGTACACACGCTGCGCGCCCTGGAAAATTTCGACATCACCGGAATTTCGATCGCCGTCTACCCTGACCTGATCGCCGCCCTGGCCCAGATCAAGAAGGCCGCCGCCCAGGCCAACCAGCAACTCGGCCTGCTCGACGCCAAACGCGCCGACGCCATCGCCGCTGCCTGCCGTGAAGTCATCGACGGCAAGTGGCACGACCAGTTCGTCGTCGACGTCATCCAGGGTGGCGCCGGCACCTCGACCAACATGAACGCCAACGAGGTGATCGCCAATCGGGCGCTCGAAATCCTCGGCCACGCACGCGGCGAGTACCAGTACCTGCACCCGAACGAGCACGTCAACATGAGCCAGTCGACCAACGACGTCTATCCGACGGCGCTCAAGCTCGCCACCTACGTCGGCATCTTCCGTCTGGTCGAGGCCATGGCCTACCTGCGCCGCGCCTTCGAGCGCAAGGCCGAAGAATTCGCCGACGTGCTCAAGATGGGCCGCACCCAGTTGCAGGACGCCGTGCCGATGACCCTCGGCCAGGAGTTCTCGACCTACGCCGTGATGCTCGGCGAAGACGAGGAGCGCCTCCGCGAAGCCGCCCTGCTCATCCGCGAAATGAACCTCGGCGCCACCGCCATCGGCACCGGCATCAATGCCCACCCCGACTACGCCGCCATCGTCTGCCGCAAGCTGGTCGAGATCAGCGGCATCCCGGTCCTCACCGCCCCCAATCTGATCGAGGCGACGCAGGACTGCGGCAGCTTCGTCCAACTGTCCGGTGTCCTCAAGCGTGTCGCCGTCAAGCTTTCCAAGGTCTGCAACGACCTGCGCCTGCTCTCCTCCGGTCCACGTGCCGGTTTCGGCGAAATCAACCTGCCGCCGCGCCAGGCCGGCTCGTCGATCATGCCGGGCAAGGTCAATCCGGTAATCCCGGAAGTGGTCAACCAGATCGCCTTCGAAGTCATCGGCAACGACACCACCGTGACCTTCGCCGCCGAAGCCGGCCAACTGCAGCTCAACGCCTTCGAGCCGATCATCGCCCACAGCCTGTTCAAGAGCGTTCTGCATCTCACCAGGGGCTGCAAGACGCTGGCCGACCATTGCGTCGACGGCATCACCGCCAACCGCGACACGCTGCGCGCCAGCGTTGAACGCTCGATCGGCATCGTCACCGCGCTGAATCCGTACATCGGCTACGCCAACGCCACCGAAATCGCCGCCGAAGCCCACCTGAGCGGCCGAGGCGTCGCCGAGATCGTCCTCGAACGCAAGCTCATGAGCCCCGAGCAACTGGCCGACGTGCTGCGTCCGGAAGTGCTGACCAAGCCGCAGATGATCCTGCCCCGCGCCGCGTAAGGAAACCCTGAGCTATTCCCAGCCGTTCGGGCTGAGCCTGTCGAAGCCCTTGCTGCAGGGCCCTTCGACAGGCTCAGGGCGAACGGGAAATTGATTGCCCTTCATTCAATACCCCAAGGAAACCCTCATGAAAATGAACCGGTTAACCACCCAGATCATGATCGCCATGGTGCTCGGCATCGTCGTCGGCTACGCCTGCAACACGCTGGCCGGCGGCCCGGCCGGCAGCAAGGAGATCGCCGGCTATTTCGGCATCCTGACCGACATCTTCCTGCGCCTGATCAAGATGATCATCGCCCCGCTCGTCTTCGCCACCCTGGTCGCCGGTCTGGCCGGCATGGGCGACTCGAAGACGGTCGGCCGGATCGGCGCCAAGGCCCTCGGCTGGTTCGTCGTCGCCTCGCTGTGTTCGCTGGCGCTCGGCCTGATCTTCGCCAACCTGCTGCAACCCGGCGCCAACCTCGGTGTGCCGCTGCCCGAAGTCGGCGCTGCGGTCGGCCTGAAGACCAGCGCGCTGAACCTCAAGGACTTCATCACCCACGTCTTCCCGAAGAACATCTTCGAGGCGATGGCGGCCAATGAAATCCTGCAGATCCTCGTCTTCGCCGTCTTCTTCGGCCTGGCGCTCGGCCATCTGCACAACCAGGCGGCGCGCAGCCTGGTGAACACGATGGAAGAAGTCGTGCACGTCATGCTCAAGGTCACCGATTACGTGATGCGCTTCGCCCCGATCGGCGTCTTTGGTGCCGTCGCCGGCATCATCACGACCCAGGGCCTGGGCATGCTGGTCGTCTTCGGCAAGCTGCTGGCCAGCTTCTACATCGCCCTGGCGGTGCTCTGGCTGGTGCTGATCGTGGCCGGCTACTTCGTGCTCGGCAAGGAAGTCTTCCGCCTGTTGAAGCTGGTGCGCAGCCCGATGCTGCTCGGCTTCTCGACCGCCAGCAGCGAATCGGCCTACCCCAAGCTGATGGAGCAACTGGA
>CAIXSK010000142.1 GCA_903922075.1 uncultured beta proteobacterium
CAAATTTTAATTTTGGCCGTTTTTTGGGGGCGACCGTAGCATTCTTCAGACCGGCGTCAGTTTGGCATATTCCAGCGCCAGCCACTTCATGCCGACGGCACCGAAATTCACCTGGACCCGCGCATCGGCGCCGCGTCCTTCGGTCGACACGATGACGCCGAGGCCGAACTTGGCATGCTCGACCGACTGACCGATGCGCAGGCCACCGGCCGCCACCGGCTCGGCATAGCCGCCGCCGAAGGAACCGAAGGCCGGCACCGCCGGCTCGGCCTTCTTGTTCAGCTTGCGCAGCAGGCCTTCCGGAATTTCGTCGAGGAAACTCGACGGCACGCAGTAGCGCGTCTGGCCGTGCAGCATCCGGGTCTGCGCGCAGGAGACGTACAGGCGCTGGCGGGCGCGGGTCACCGCGACGTACATCAGGCGGCGCTCTTCCTCGACCCCATCCTTGCCCTCATTGACCGAGTTCTCATGCGGGAACAGGCCCTGCTCCAGGCCGGTGATGAAGACGACGTCGAATTCCAGGCCCTTGGCGGCATGCACCGACATCAACTGGACCGCCTCCTGGCCTTCGCCGGCCTGATGCTCGCCGGCTTCCAGCGAGGCGTGGGCGAGGAAGGAAGCCAGCGCGCCGCCTTCGCCGATCGCCCCTTCGTCGTCGACAAAGGTGGCGGCGGCGTTGATCAGTTCGTCGAGGTTTTCCAGCCGCTCCTGGCCTTCCTTCTCGACCCGGTAGTGCTGGGCCAGCCCGGATTTTTCGATGACATGCTCAATGATCTCGGGCAGCGGCAGATTGGCCGTTTCGCTGCGCAGCGCTTCGACCAGGCGGATGAAGGCACCGACCGTCTGGCCGGCCTTGCCGGTCAGCGACGCGGCGGCGTTGTACAGGCTGCTGTTGCACTGGTGGGCGGTGGCCTGCAGGTTTTCCAGCGAGCGGGCGCCGATGCCGCGGGTCGGGAAATTGACGACGCGCAGGAAAGCGGTGTCGTCGTCCGGGTTGCCCAACAGGCGCAGATAGGCCAGCGCATGCTTGACTTCCTGCCGCTCGAAGAAGCGCAGGCCGCCATAGACCTTGTAGGGCACGCCCTTGGTGAACAGCTCGTGTTCAAGGACGCGCGACTGGGCGTTGGAGCGGTAGAGCAGCGCCACCTGCGTCGGCGAGATGCCATCGCGGACCAGTTCGCGGATCTCATCGACCACGAAGCGCGCCTCGTCGAGGTCGGAATAGGCCTCGAAAGCGCGGATCGGCTCACCGTCGCCGGCATCGGTCCACAGGTTCTTGCCGAGGCGCTCGCGGTTGTTCTTGATGATCGCGTTGGCGGCGGCCAGGATGTTGCCGTGCGAACGGTAGTTCTGCTCCAGGCGGATAACGTTGGCGCCAGCGTAGTCACGCTCGAATTCGCGCATGTTGCCGACCTCGGCGCCGCGGAAGCGGTAAATCGACTGGTCGTCGTCGCCGACCGCGAACATGTTCGCCCCACCGCCGGCCAGCAATTTCAGCCAGCTGTACTGAAGGACATTGGTGTCCTGGAACTCGTCGACCAGGATGTGGCGGAAGCGCTGCTGGTAATGCGCCCGCAAAGGCTCGTTGCGCTGCAGCAATTCATAGCAGCGCAGCAGCAGTTCGGCGAAGTCGCAAACGCCTTCACGATTGCACTGGGTCTCGTATTCGGCATAGATCTCGACCCGTTTTTGCGTGTAATTGTCGTACGCCTCGGCCTGCGCCGCCCGCACGCCCTGCTCCTTGTGGGCATTGATGAAATGGCACAACTCGCGCGGCGGATACTTCTCGTCGTCGATGTTCAGGTTCTTCAGCAGGCGCTTGACCATGGCCAATTGGTCCGCCGAATCAAGGATCTGGAAGGTCTGCGGCAGCCCGGCCTCGCGGAAATGGGCGCGCAGCAGGCGGTTGCACAGACCGTGGAAAGTCCCGATCCACATGCCACGGACGTTGATCGGCACCAGCGACGACAGCCGCGCCGTCATCTCCTTGGCCGCCTTGTTGGTAAAGGTCACGGCCAGCACGCCGTGCGGCCCGACCTGGCCGGTCGAGATCAGCCAGGCGATGCGCGTCGTCAGCACACGGGTCTTACCACTACCCGCTCCGGCGAGGATCAGGGCATGCACCGGCGGCAATGTAACTGCCTGAAGCTGTGGGGAATTCAGATTAGCAAGGAGATCGGACATGAGGGAAGAATATGCTCCAGAGATCAACCAGGTAAATTGGTCTGACCGGGTCGTTGCGTTTGTGCAACGCAAGCGACAAAAACAAGCATTTTTTCACAGACGAGCAACCGGCGCACACGTATACTGCAATTAAAAATATTGCAGTGCACAAAACTTTTTGCCCACAAGGCAGTCTCACCCCCCAAGCGGATACCCCGCCAAGAAGGAGAGCAGCATGAAGAACATGAACGCACCCAAGATCCTCCCCTGGATCGCCCGCAAGGCCGGGATCAGCGACGAGCTGGCCCTCAAACTGTGGCGTCGCGCCGTCGGCGAAGCCGAATACCTGACCGGCAAGGCCGAAGGCTCCACCTACTGGGGCCTGGCCGTCGAACGTTTCCTCGCCATCGTCGAGGACGAAGTCGGCAACGCCCCGGCCTACAGCCTGACCCCCGCCCCGCAACTGTCCTGGATGTGGCGCCACCAGACCCGGATGTCCCTGCTTTCGCTACTGGCGGCGCAGAACGCCTACAAATGCTGGCAGAACACCTGGGACAACGTCTGCGGCAGAAAAAAAGCCGCC
>CAIXSK010000143.1 GCA_903922075.1 uncultured beta proteobacterium
CGAAGGAACTGAACCCGCCTTCCGGCTTGGCCTGGTTCTGGAAGACGGCGAAGACCTTTTCGGTGATCGAGTTCGAGACCACGAAGTCCTGGTAGGCGCGTTCCAGCCACAGGCGGTAGATGCCGCGCTGCTGGGCCCCCTCGGGCGGCAGGTTGGGCGCCTGCTTGCTCAGGTAGTCGTGGAAGCGCTGCAGGATGTGCAGGCGGTTCACATGGACGACGGACGGGTCGTAGGGGACCTCGAAATAGTCCAGGAAATCTTCGGCCGAGACCAGGTCTTCCATGGCTTCGGCAAGGCTCAGAGTGTCTTCCATGATGGCCTCCTCAGGCTGCGACAAGGGTTAGTGACGGGTTTTCGGCAGGGGTCGCGTCTTCGCTCTGGAATTCGTCGACGACTTCAAGCAGTTTGGCGGCACCGAGATGGTCGCGGCTATCCAGCGCGGCCAGCTTGTTCAGGCGGTCGCGCGATTCGGCGATGCGGCCGAGGCGGAGCAGGACGACGCTCTCGGCCTTCAGTGCCAGCAGGTAGAAACGCAACAGGCCGAACGACGTGGCGGCGGCCGCGCCGAGCTGGGTTTCGTCGATCTGCCGCCAGTCGGCCGGGATGCCGAGGTGGCGGGCCGAGACGCGCTTGGCGTGGTCGGCGACGATCAGCACGTCGGCCAGGCGGTGCTGGTAGAAGTAATAGCGGTAGAGGCTGACCAGCACGGTAAGGTGCTCGGGGGCCAGCAAATGGGCGCGCAGGAGGGCGAGTTCGGCGGCCGGGTCGCCGTAGTCATCGGCGGCCTGGGCGATCAGGCGCTCGGCCTCGGGCGGCAGTTCGTCCTCGAAATAGAGCTTGCAGTCGGAGAAGTCGAGCAGGTCCATGTCAGTGCATCGCCTCATGTTCACAGCACAGGTCGCCGGCGCTGCAGGTCCGGCATTCGCCGCTGTGGTCCGCGGGAGCCGGCTCGTGGCGCAGTTCGGCCAGTTCCTTTTCCAGCGTTTCGATGCGCTCGATCAGGCAGGCGATCGACTTGGCCACCGGATCGGGCAGCACGTTGTGATCGAGGCTGATGCCATCGGGGTTGTCGATGAGCGGGCGTGCCGAACCGAGCCGGGTGTCGACGATCCGGCCGGGAACCCCGACGACGGTCCGGTCGGCCGGCACGTCCTTGACGACCACTGAATTGGCACCGACGCGCACGCGCTGGCCGATGCTGATCGGGCCGAGTATCTTGGCGCCGGCCCCGACGACGACGCCGTCGGCCAGGGTCGGGTGGCGCTTGCCCTTGTTCCACGAGGTGCCGCCCAGCGTGACGCCATGGTAGAGCGTGACGTCGTCGCCGATTTCGGCCGTCTCGCCGATCACCACGCCGGCCCCGTGGTCGATGAAGAAACGGTGGCCGATGGTGGCGCCGGGGTGGATGTCCACGTTGGTCAGCGTCCGGCTCAGGAAGGACAGGAAGCGGGCCGGGAAGCGCCAGCCGTTCTGCCACAGGCGGTGGGCCAGGCGGTGGGCGAGGATGGCGTGGACGCCGGGGTAGGTGGTCAGTACTTCCAGCGTCGAGTGGGCGGCCGGGTCGCGCTGGAAGACGCAGGCCAGGTCTTCCTTGAGAGTTGCCCAGAGGCCGGCTGCTGCCATCGTGCTTGCGGTCATGATCATCGCTTCAGACATGGAGGTGGCTCCGGGCGGAAGCCAGAAGGTCGCGCAGGTCGGACACTTCCGGCGGGTGCTTGTGGGCGGCGACGAAGTTGCGGACACGCGGCAGCATGGCCTGGGCTTCGGCCTCGCCGAGTTCGAAACCGAGGCCGGCATAGACGACCTGCACGGCGCGCGAACCGGAATGCTTGCCGAGCACGATGCGGTGCGCCTGGCCGACTTCCTGTGGGTCGAAGCCCTGGTAGTTGTCGGGGTGCTTCAACAGGCCATCGACGTGGATGCCGGCTTCGTGGGTGAAGGCGCCGGCGCCGACGACGCTCTTCTGCCAGGGGATGGCGCGGCCCGAGGCGCTGGCCACGGTGGCCGACAGCGACGGGAAGCCCTTCAGGCTGACGCCGGTTTCGATGGCGTGCAGCTTGGTCAGGCCGAGCACGACTTCTTCGAGCGGGGCGTTGCCGGCTCGCTCGCCGAGGCCGTTGACCGTGGTGTTGACGTGTGTCGCGCCGGCCTTGCAGGCGGCCAGCGTGTTGGCGGTGGCCAGGCCCATGTCGTCGTGGGCGTGCATCTCGATTTCCAGGCCGGTGTTGCGGCGCAGCGTCGCAATGCGGTCGTAGGTGCCGAACGGTTCGAGAATGCCCAGCGTGTCGGCGAAGCGGAGCCGCCGGGCGCCAGCGCGTTCGGCCGTTGCGGCCAGGGCGCAGAGGAAGTTCAGGTCGGCGCGCGAAGCATCCTCGCAGCCGAGTCCGACTTCGAGGCCGAGGCTCAGCGCGGCGCCGATGAACTTGGGCAGCTCGCGCAGCAGCCAGGCGCGGTCCTGCTTCAGCTTGTAGGCCAGGTGCTGGTCGGAGGCAGGCACCGAGATGTCGATCAGGTGGGCGCCGAGGCCGGCGCAGGCGGCGATGTCGGCCGGGTGCATGCGGCTCCACACCATCAGGCGCGGCGCCAGATTCAGCTCGGCGACGGCGCGGATCGACTCGCGCTCCTCGTCGCCCATCGCCGGGATGCCGACTTCCAGCTCTGGCACGCCGATGGCGGCGAGCTGGCGGGCAATGTCCAGTTTTTCGTCGAGCGAGAAAGCCACGCCGGCCGACTGCTCGCCATCGCGCAGCGTCGTGTCGTTGATCGTGACAAAGGGTTGGGTGGTCATTTGGCGTTCTCCTCGCAGCTTATCTAGCAAGGGCGGTGCCAACGATTAAGTCATTGAAAAAATGCTTGTTTTTTGTGCCATATGGGTGCAATGTCGCGGCAATGTCGAGAATGCGACAACGCCGGCTGGCGTCTGGAGGGTTCCGCGCCGCTGCTTGCTGTCCTGCAAAAAATTCCCTGGAGTGCCGCCATGCCTGGACTTTTTTCTCCCATTCGCCTTGGGGCCATCAAGCTCAAGAACCGTGTCGTCATGTCGTCGCTGACCCGCAACCGGGCCGGCGCCGGTAACGTGCCGACCGCCCTGGTCGCCGAGTATTACCGCCAGCGGGCCAGCGCCGGCCTGATCCTGACCGAGGCCTCGCCGATCTGCGCCGAAGGCCACGGCTATCCGCGCACGCCGGGCATCCACACGCCGGAGCAGGTCGCCGGCTGGCGCCAGGTGACCGATGCCGTGCATGAGGCCGGCGGCAGGATCGTCATCCAGCTCTGGCACGTCGGGCGCATCTCACATCCCGACCTGCAACCGGGGGGCGTGCTGCCGGTGGCACCGTCGGCCATTCGCGCGGCCGGGCAGCTGTTTACCGGCCAGGGCATGAAGGATTTCGTGACGCCCAGGGCGCTGGATAGCGAGGAAATCCCCGGCCTGATCGCGACCTATGTGCGGGCGGCGAAGCGCGCGATGGACGAGGCCGGTTTCGACGGCATCGAGATCCATGCCGGCAACGGCTACCTGCTCGACCAGTTCCTGCGCTCGTCGACCAATCTGCGCACCGATGCCTACGGCGGCAACAAGGCCAATCGCGCCCGTCTGCTGCTCGAAGTGATCGAGGCCGTCTGCGACGCCATCGGCAACGACCGGGTCGGCCTGCGCCTGTCACCGGTGACGCCGTTCAACGACATCGGCGACGAGAATCCGCAATCGACCTTCGAATACGTGGTCAGCCAACTGAACGAATTCGACCTCGCCTTTCTCGACCTGCTGCAGGGCACCGGCGGCGCCCCCGTGGACCAATGGCAACCCTTCGACTACGACAGCCTGCGGGCGATCTGGCGCGGCAAGCTGATCCGCAACAACGGCTACGATTTCGCCAGCGGCAAGGCGGCGGTCGAATCCGGTGCAGCCGACGCCATCGCCTACGGCCGGCTGATGCTGGCCAACCCCGACCTAGTCGAACGCTTCCGCCGTGGCGCGCCGCTCAATGCGCCGAACTACGACCGGCTCTACTCGGGCGAGGAGAAGGGTTACACGGACTACCCGACGCTGTAAGCGGCTTTTTGAAAATGGCCGTTTTTTAGGGCCGACCCTAGGGCCAGCCGTTGTTTCTATGGTCGTAGCATTTGCGTCACGAGCTGCATTCCGCCAACTCAAGGCACTGATTCCGGGCAGGGCGGGGCAACGGATTTTCAGCGCCGCACATTCAACAAAAAAGGGCGACTGGTAGTCGCCCTTGTTGATTCGGTGCTTGACCGATCAGTTGTACTTGCGGCGGCGCAGGGAGGCCAGACCGGCCAGGCCAAGACCGAGCAGGGCCAGGGAACCCGGCTCCGGTACGGCGCGCTGAACGAAGGCGTAGTTGACGCAGGCGCCGGCATCGCACCAGTCGCTGATATAAGCCGAGGTGTCGCCAGTCAGGGTCGGGAAGTTGCCGTCGTAGTAGTCATACAGACCGTTGCCGGCGCAGGCGGCATCGTCGGTGCAGGTGAAACCGTCGTCCTGGATGAAATTCTGGGCAACGACACGACCGGACGAGGAGCCGACGGCATAGCCGTTAACGTAGGCCATGAAGTCGATCAGGTTGGCGTCCTTGCCGACCGTGGAAATCGCGTAGTCGGTGTAGGTGCCGCCGAAGATCAGGGCAGCCGCTTCGCGGGCAGACATGACCTGTTCGGTGTGGCTCCAGGAGGGACCGTCATTGACGTCCCAGGAACCGACGAAGACCCAATCAGCGGAAGCGCTGGCGGAAACCCCAAGTGCCAACATGGCGGCGATCAGTGATTTTTTCATTTTTTTCCCCAAAAATGGTTGAAGTTCTTTCGTGTGCTTAGCTAGCAACGTTTGGGCCATATTTTTTAACTGTATGGTTTTAAATGTTTTGCATTGGCATGTCTCTATCATTTGTAAAATAATCCGACACGGTTTATGACCTCGCAGCCATTTTTTAGGCGGCCCCGGTCGGCCAAATCAAGAGCGTTTCCAAGCCTGCCGGGGATGGTGGCAGGGGTTTTTCGGCGGGATTGGCGGTTTTTTTAAATTGGCCAATTTTTACTTTTTGGCGAGTAAACCCGGCTGACCGTAGCATTTGCCTTTTACAGCACGATCTGCGCCCCCAGTTCGACCACGCGGTTGGACGGAATCCTGAAGTAGGCCGTGGCGCTGCCCGCGTTGCGGAACATGGCGACGAAGAGCAGTTCGCGCCAGTAGGCCATGTCCGATTTCAGTTTCGGGATCAGCGTTTCGCGGCCGAGGAAGAAGGAGGCGTCCATCATCTCGATGGGCAGCCCGGCCTCGGCACAGAGGGCGAGGGCGGCGGGGATGCCCGGTTCGTCCTTGTAGCCGTACTGGACGACGACCTGGGCGAAATTGCCGGCCAGCTGGCGGACCTCGACGCGGTCGATGTCCGGCACGTAGGGCACGTCGAAGACCGAGACGCTGAGGATGACGACCTGCTCGTGCAGGGTCTTGAAATGCTTGAGGCTGTGCAGCAGGGCGTGCGGTACGGCATCCGGGTCCGGGGTCAGGAAGATGGCGGTGCCGGGCACCCGTTCGATGCAGCTGCCGGCCATGTCTTCGATGAAGGGCTTGAGCTGTAGCGCGTCGGCGGCCAGGCGGTCGTGCAGCAGTTCGCGGCCGCGTTTCCAGGTGGTGAGCAGGATGAAGACGCCGAGGCCGAAGGCGAGCGGGAACCAGCCGCCGTCGGGAATCTTGACCGAGTTGGCGAGGAAGAAGCCGAGGTCGATGACGATGAAGGGCAGGGCGCCGAGCACGGCGCGCCACGGGCTCCACTGCCAGAGGCGGACGGCGACGGCGATGGCGAGCAGGTTGGTGATCAGCATCGTGCCGGTGACCGCGATGCCGTAGGCGGCGGCCAGGTTGGATGAGCTCTGGAAGCCGATGACCAGGCCGATGATGGCGATCAGCAGCAGCCAGTTGATGGCCGGCAGGTAGATCTGGCCGATCTCGCGGTCGGAGGTGTGCTGGATTTCCAGGCGCGGCGTGTAGCCGAGCTGGATGGCCTGCTGGGTGATCGAGAAGGCGCCGGAAATGACCGCCTGCGAGGCGATGATGGTGGCCACCGTGGACAGGATGACCAGCGGGTAGAGCGCCCAGTCCGGGGCGAGCAGGTAGAACGGATTCTGGACGGCTTCCGGGTTGTCGAGCAGTAGCGCGCCCTGGCCGAAGTAGTTGATCAGCAGCGCCGGCAGCACGTAGCCCAGCCAGGCATACTGGATCGGCTTGGCGCCGAAGTGGCCCATGTCGGCATAGAGCGCCTCGGCGCCGGTGATGCAGAGGACGACGGCACCCAGCGCGAAGAAGCCGAGGACCGAGTTGCCGAGCAGGAAATTGAAGCCGTAAACCGGGTTGACCGCGGCCAGCACGGCCGGGTGTTCGATGATGGCCATCGCCCCGAAGCTGGCCAGCACGGCAAACCAGAGGATCATGATCGGCCCGAACAGCGCGCCGACGCTGGCCGTACCGCGGCGCTGGAAGAAGAACAGGCCGATCAGGATGCTCAGCGTGATCGGCAGCACATAGGGCTTGAAGGCCGGGGTGATGATCTCCAGCCCTTCGACCGCGGAGAGCACCGAAATGGCCGGGGTGATCACGCCGTCGCCGTAGAACAGCGCGGCGCCGAACAGGCCGAGGGCGATCAGCAGCTTCTGCCGCCGCGAGGCCGGGTCGCCGTTGTGCAGGGCCAGCGTGAGCAGTGCGATGATGCCGCCTTCGCCCTTGTTGTTGGCGCGCATGATGAAGGACACGTACTTCAGCGTGACGACGATGAGCAGCGACCAGAGGAACAGCGACAGCACGCCGAGGACATTGTCCGGCGTGATTGGCACCGGGTGGTGGCTACCGCCGAAGACTTCCTTGATGGCATAGAGCGGGCTGGTGCCGATGTCGCCGTAGACGATGCCGAGGGCGGCCAGGGTCAGCGTGGCGAGACGCTTGTTGTCGGTGACTTGCATGGATCTTCCTTTACGGCATGAAGCGGTAGCCGACGCCGGTTTCGGTCAGGAAATGGCGGGGCTGGGTCGGGTCGTCTTCGAGTTTCTGGCGCAGGTGGCCGACATAGACCCGCAGGTAGTGGCTGCTTTCGACATAGGATGGCCCCCAGATCTCGCGCAGCAGGTTGCGTTGGGTCAGCACCTTGCCGGGGTGGCCGAGCAGGGTGGCGAGCAGGCGGTATTCGAGTGGCGTCAGGTGCACGGTCTCACCGGCGCGCAGCACCAGACGCCGCGACAGGTCGACCGTAACCTGGCCGAATTCGACCAATGGCGTCACCCCTTCGCCGCTGCGCAACCGGCGGCGCAGCAGGGCGCGGACCCGGGCGCGCAGTTCGCCGACGCTGAACGGCTTGGTCAGGTAGTCGTCGGCGCCGGCGTCGAGGGCGTCGATCTTGTCGTTCTCCTGCGCGCGGGCCGAGAGGATCAGCACCGGCACTTCCGACCAGCCGCGCAGGTCGCGGATCAGGTCGATGCCGTTGCCGTCGGGCAGGCCGAGGTCGAGGATCAGCAGGTCGGGCTTCTGGACGCCGGCCTCGATCAGGCCGCCGGCCATCGTTTCCGCCTCGACTACCGCGCAGTCTTCCTCTTCGACGGCAGCACGGACGAAGCGGCGGATGGTCTTTTCGTCCTCGATCAGCAGCACCTTCGGCTTGGGCGCATTCACAGGCTTTCCTCCTCGACCACCGGTGGCGTGCCGCGGGGTAGCGTGAAGCGGATATAGCCGCCGCCATCCGGGCGGTTGCCGGTGGCGATCGTGCCACCATGGGATTCGACAATGGCGCGGCAGATCGCCAGGCCGAGGCCGGTGCCGGGCTTGCCGGCGGCGCCGTCACCGCGGACGAACATGTCGAACAGCGGCGCCCGGCTGGCCTCCGGGAAGCCAGGGCCGCGGTCGCCAACCCGTATTTCGACGTATTCCCCGGCCACGCTGGCGACGATGTCGATGCCGCCGTTCGGCGGCGAGTACTTGGCGGCGTTTTCCAGCAGGTTGCAGAAGACGCGTTCGAGCAGTACCGCGTCGAATTCGAGTAGCGGCAGATCGGACGGCAGCGTGACCTTGACCGGGTGGTTAACCAGCGCGCCCTCGATCAGCTTGATGCTGGCGCCGATCACTTCTTCCAGCGGCTGCCATTCGCGGCGCAACTTGATTTCGCCGGCATTGAGGCGGGCCATGTCGAGCAGGTTGGCGACCAGGCTGGCTAGCCGGGCCGCTTGCTCGTGGATGGATTCGGCCGTTTCCAGCGCCGTTGCCGGTAACTCGGGTTTGACCAGGAACAGCGAATCGGCGAGGCCGACCAGCGCCGTCAAAGGGGTGCGCAAGTCGTGGGAAAGCGCCGACAGGATGGAACTGCGCAGGCGTTCGGAGACAATCTTCAGTTGCGAGTTCTGCGCCACATCGACGTAGTGCAGGCGTTCGAGCGCGATGGCGACCAGCGAAGCCAGCGCTTCGAGCAGGGCGAGGTTGTCATCGGGCGGGGCCGGTGCCTCGGCCGGGAAGGCGACGGCGAGCACGCCGCGGGTGCGCATCGAGGCACACAGGGGCAGGTAAAGCGAGGCATGGCCGTCGCCGGATAGTTCGTCGCGGCGGACCGTCAGGCCGCTGTCGCTGGCCATCCTGACCAGCAGCAGGTCGACATTGCCGGCCGGCTGCAGGTGGGCATATTCGTCGGCCGGCAGGAGGTGTGCTTCGGCCGCAAGCTGGCGGCGGACGAAGCGCTGAGCGAGCTCGATGACCTGTTCCAGCGTCAGCGCACCGGCCAGGTCACGGGCAATTTCGTAGAGCGCCTTGGTCCGTTGCTCGCGGATCTCGGCTTCATGGGCTTTCTGCTTCAGGCCGGCGGCCAGTTGCCCGGTGATCAGCCCGGTCGCCAGCATGACGGCGAAGGTGACCAGGTATTGAATGTTGCTGACCGCCAGCGAAAAGCGCGGCGGCACGAAGAAGATGTCGAAGAGCAGCACGCTGAGTACCGAGGCCAGTACGGCGGCGCCGCGCCCGAGCGTCACGGCGATCAGCAGCACGGTGAGCAGGAAGAGCATGACGATGTTGGCCAGGTCGAGATGGCCGATCAGCGGGGTGGCGATCAGGGTCGTGCCGACGCAGGCGAGAAGGGTCAACAAGCTGCGTTGCCAGGGCTTGAAAGGGGCTGGCGATTGAATGCTGGTTGAACCGTTGTTTTCCATGAAGCGCTTCCCGTGACCCGGACACTGTTAGCGTAGGCCACCCGCCGTAAACACGATGATGATTCTCGCGCCGTCGGCGTAAAAATGTCGTAAAGATTGCGCTGGCCGATTTCGGCGCGGGGATGTTGCGATCAGCCCCAAATGCTACGACCATAAAAACAACGGCTGGCCCTAGGGTCACCCCAAAAAAATGGCAAAAATCAAAACAGGCCGACAAAAATTCTGATCTAATATGCTATTCGATATAGAACCGGGTGGGAGTTCAGTGCCCGGACTGCTCAACCGCTGTCACGTTGATAAAACCAATAATGGCTGCAGACTGGAAACAGGAATACAGCGTCGGTCATCCGATTCTGGACGAGCAACACCGCGGGTTCTTCGCGCTTTGCAAGCAGGCCGAGGCATGCCGGAAAGACCGCACGCACGAGGGGCGGCAGCGCTTTCACGGCCTTTTGAACGAGCTTATTCTCTACGCCAAGCGCCATTTCGTGACCGAGGAAAGCATGCTCGCCCTGCGCGACTATCCCTTGCTCGAACAGCACAAGGCCGAGCACGAGGCCTACCATGAGAAGCTGACTGATTTCGTATTCCAGGCCACCTTTGGGGAACTCGACCGGGACGGGCTTTTCGACTACCTGACCGATTGGTGGACCCGGCACATCCTCGAGTCCGACATGAAATATCGCGACTACGTGCAGGTTACCAACAACGCTTAAAAAGAGGCCCCGGGTATTAAGCCGGGGCCGAACCGAGGTGCTGCTGAGAGAGACGGTTGTCGCCCGCCGTCAGGCGTAGGTCGGGGCGAAGCTTTCCTGGGGGTTGGCCGAAGGGCCCTTTTCGCCCCAATAGGGAGACAGCTTGCGCAGTTGCGCGATGATCGGCGGCACCGCTTCGATGACGCGATCGACTTCGGCTTCGGTGTTGTAGACCGACAGCGAGAAGCGGATCGTGCCGTGGGCGGCGGTGTAGGGGATGCCCATGGCGCGCATGACGTGCGACGGTTCGAGCGAACCCGAGGTGCAGGCCGAGCCGGAACTGGCGGCGATGCCCAGCTTGTTCAACAGCAGCAGGATGGCCTCGCCCTCGATGTATTCGAAAGCAATGTTGCTGGTGTTGGGCAGGCGGTTTGTGACGTCGCCGGTCGGGAAACAGTGCGTGATCTGGCTCAGGATGCCGGCTTCCAGCTTGTCGCGCAGGCGCTTGACCGTGGTGTTCTCGGCTGCCATGTGCTGCATGGCCAGTTCGCAAGCCATGCCGAGGCCGACGATGGACGCCGAGTTCTCGGTGCCGGCCCGGCGACCGCGTTCCTGGTGACCGCCGCGCAACAGCGGGCGGAAGCGGCAGCCACGGCGCAGGTAGAGGACGCCGATACCCTTCGGCGCATGCAGCTTGTGGCCGGACAGCGACAGCATGTCGATCTTGGTGTTCTTCAGGTCGATGGGAATCTTGCCGACCGCCTGCACCGCGTCGGTGTGGAACATGATGCCCTTGGCCGAGGCCAGTTCGGCCATCTCGACGACCGGGAAGAGGGTGCCCGTCTCGTTGTTGGCCCACATCGCGGAAACCACGGCGACGCGGTCGTTCAACAGGGACTTGTATTCGTCCATGTCGATGCGGCCCTTCTTGTCCACCTTCAGCTTGTGGACGATGTAGCCTTCCTTCTCCAGCCAGTCGCACAGGGTCAGGATGGCCGGATGCTCGACGTTGGTGGTGATCACCGTGTTGCGGTCCGGCTGCGCCTTGAGCGCCGAGAGGATGGCGGTCGAGTCGGACTCGGTGCCGCAGGAGGTGAAGATGATTTCCGAGTCGTGCTCGGCGCCGAGCAGCGCCTGCACCTGGCCGCGCGCCTTCTTCAGCGCCTTGCCGACTTCGCTGCCGAAGGCGTGGATCGACGAGGCATTGCCGAAATGCTCGGTGAAGAAGGGGAGCATGGCCTGGACCACGGCGGGATCGCAGCGCGTGGTGGCGTTGTTGTCCAGATAGATCGGTTCCATGGTGTTTCCTTTAGCTGTTAGCTTGTAGGATCGAGGATCGAGCAAAGGCCCGCCCACTCGATCCTCGATCCTAATAACTCGATCCTAGGCTTCAACCGGCATGTAGGACGACGGCAGCACCTGGACCAGTTCGCCCAGCGCTTCGATCATCTTCTGCTGGATGCCGCCCAGGGTGGCCGCTTCCATCATGCAACCGGAGCAGGCCCCCTTCAGGTGCACATAGATCTTCTTGCCCTGGACATCGGCCAGTTCGACGTCGCCGTGGTCGCGCTGGAGCATCGGGCGGACCGACTCCAGCACTTCCTCGATCTTCTTGATCTTCTGGACCAGCGTCAGCTTGGTCGACGGCGGCTTCGGCGCTTCCGGGGTGGCCGGGCAGGCGGGCGGCGGCGAGACTTCGCCGGGGCCGGCGCGTTCAGCCTTGACCTGGGCGAGGATTTCCTCGATGCCCTCGTGGCAGGCGGCACAACCGCCACCGGCCTTGGTGTAGAAGGTGACTTCCTCGACGGTGTTGAGGTTGTTGGCCTTGACCACGTCCTCGATCATCACGGCGTCGATGGCGAAGCACTTGCAGATCAGCGCGCCTTCCTCGTGGTCATCCGACCATTCCTCGCCGCGGTAGTTGGCAATGGCGGCCTGCAGGGCTTCGCGGCCCATCACCGAGCAGTGCATCTTTTCCGGCGGCAGGCCGTCGAGGTAATCGGCGATGTTCTGGTTGGAAACCTCCAGCGCCTGGTCCAGCGTCATGCCCTTGACGATTTCGGTCAGGGCGGAAGACGAGGCGATGGCCGAGCCGCAGCCGAAGGTCTGGAAATGGGCATCGAGAATGATCTCGGTTTCCGGCTCGACCTTGAGCATCAGGCGCAGCGCGTCGCCGCACTGGATCGAGCCGACGTCGCCGATGCCGTTCGCTTCTTCCAGCGGGCCGGAGTTGCGCGGGTTGAAGAAGTGTTCGCGGACCTTGTCAGAATATTCCCACATGATTTTTGCCCTCAGACCGAGAACGACGAGCCGCAGGAGCACTGGGCGCTGGCGTTCGGGTTGTCGAACTTGAACCCGGTATGGGTCAGGGTGTCGACGAAATCGACGGTGACGTTGTCGATCATCGGCATGGTCATCGGATCGACCAGCAGCTTGACGCCTTCGACATCCAGTTCCCAGTCGTCGTCGGCTTTCTCGGTTTCCAGCTTCATGCCGTACTGCAGGCCGGAGCAGCCGCCGCCGGAAATCATCAGGCGCAGGCCGGCGACCGGCGTTTCGGAACCGCGGATAAAACGTTGAACGGCCTTAACGGCAGCGGGGGTCAGATTGATCATGGCGATTCTCCCAAGGGTTGATGGCTGACTCATCGCAAGGGGCGTGCCACGCG
>CAIXSK010000144.1 GCA_903922075.1 uncultured beta proteobacterium
GCCCGAGGCCGACGAAAACGTGCTCGAACGGCTCGGCGCGCTACCGCCGCGCGACATGAAGAAGCGCCTGCTGGCCGCCTTCGGCACCGCCAAGCTGGAAGGCCGCAACTGGCTGGAAGCCGGCGACTTCGAGCAGGCCCGGATGGGGCGCAGCCGGAAGATCGGCTTCTGACGGCTCACGAACCGGGCCGACCGCACAAATGCTACGGTCGGCCCGGAATAATGGCCAAAATCGGAATTTCTCCGTACCGAATCAGACCGCCTCGACCAGCACCGAGACCGGAAAGTGGTCGCTGTAGCCGTCGGTATTGACGTTTTTGGCCGCATCGCCGTCGGGTAGCCCGAAGCGGATCGGCCCTTCGCCAACCTTGTGGCTGACCGCCGGCGGATAAGCCTCGATGCGCGCGCTGCCGTCGACCACGCGAAAGCCGCTCTTGCCGGTCAGCAGCCCCGGCGAAACCAGTATCTGGTCGAACAGCGCGGCATCACCGCCAAAATACAGCGTGCCGCCGATCAGGCGCGGCTTGCCGCGGTGATCGGTCACCGTCTGCGCCAGGTAATCCCAGGCCAGGTTGCAGAACTTGGCGCTGCGCGCCCGCTGCACGTCGCCCTTGTCCCGGATACCCTGGGCGTGAACGGTGACCGACTTGTCGAAAGGGTCGTCGTTGAAATCGCCGAGCGCGATGACCGCCACATCGTCGCCCTTGCGCTCGCGGATGCGGTCGTGCCAGTAGGCCAACGTTTCGCCCGCCGTGGCCCGGAAGCCGGCCGAATACTCCGGCCCGTCGCCGGTCGATGAGGAGCGCGACGGCCAGTGGTTGGCCAGCAGGACGATCTCGCCGCCGGCCGGCGTCACGAAGGTGACCTGCGTGATGTCGCGCGTCCCGGTCCGCCGCATCACCCAGTGCGAAAACAGTTCGCTGCGCTTGGCCGAAACCACGGCGGCATCGAACAGAAAAGCCGTGTCGATGCCGCGCTGGTCGCGCGTCGAATCGACATGCACCGCTTCGTAACGGCGCGCCGGCAGGGCCGCGTTCAGGGCATCGGCCAGGGCCTGCAGGGCGAAGCCGTTCTCCACCTCGCAAACGCCGAGAATATCGGGCCCGGCGCCGTTCTTCATCCGGCCGACGATTGCCACCAGCTGGTCGATCTTGCGCCGGAACAAGGCCTCGGTCCAGCCGCTCAGCTCCTTCTGCAGGGCCTTGGCCAGCCAAGCCTCACGCCCGGGATGGCCGTCCGGCGCAAAGAGATTTTCGAGATTCCAGAAAGCGACGAGATAGGGCATGCGGGCTGACTCCCGAAGCCGGCGCCAACGGGCGCCGATCAATTCAGTCTATATGCCATCGGAAAATTGGCCAAATCGTTTTCGCCGGGCGCCGAGGCAAGCGCCGGATAGCTCGTCGACAACATCTCCGCCCCATCGCAGCATCGCCACCACTTGAGGCGATGGAAGGAATTGGCCGGCAATTCGCCGACCAGGTGCGTCGTATCGGTCCTGTTGCACGAATGTCAAAACCGGCGCAAACGCCGACCAATCAACATCCTGAGAGTTGCCAATGGCAAGTGATTAAATATACTGAAACCAATTTCACATATTTGAATCGAATTTCCGAGAATGGCACGTTTCACCATCCCGTCGCAAGTTTGCTTCTGCTCGGCAGTATCGAAAGGAGTCAGGTGATCGAATGCTGTCCAATCTACTGATATTCGTTATCTCCGCCACCCTGGCCGCAGTCTGCTTGGTAGCCCGCCGCGTACATGTCGGTGGGCATATCGTTCCGCGCTGGATGATCTTCGTCCCATCCTACGTGGTCGCGTTCATCCTCATTGATTCGCTGTACGACACCCCATCCGCCGCTGCAGTCCTCATACTCGCCACTGTCATCACGGTGATTTGCGAGATCTTGGCGCTGAACTACCGGATGGTTAATTCGCCCGCCGGCGCCAAGTTTCGCCGCTGCTACTGAACATCCGTTGCCTCCGGCAATTGGGCCGCTTGCGGGTCAATGCACCGTGCACACCATGCAAGGATCGAACGACCGCACGACATGCTGCACTGTCGGTGGGACGCCTTCGCCGGCCGGCAGGTCGACCAGGGCCTGTTCGAGCGGGCCGGGTTGGGCGTTGCTGTCGCGCGGTGAGAAATTCCAGGTGGTCGGGGCGATGATCTGGTAGCGCTCGATACGGCCGCGGCGGATGCTCAGCCAGTGGCCGAGGCTGCCGCGGGCGGCTTCGACGAGGCCGCTGCCGGTGGCGTCGTCGGGCATCTCGCCGTGGGCGCAGAAGGGTTCGCCGGGCTGCAGCGCCTGCACCCAGCCTTCCATGGCCGGCAGTACCAGGGCCAGTTCGAGCAGGCGGGCGACGACGCGGGCCAGGACGCTGGCGCCGTCGCGCCGGACCAGATCGAGCGCCAGCGGATGACCGGCGATGACCTGGCGGGCCAGGGCGCCGACCTCATAGGGCTGGCCGGCGTAGCGCGGCGCCTTGCACCAGGTGTAGGCGTCGAGCTTGTCGGCATCGACGATGGTTTCGCCCTGCGCCGGATGGCGCGGCTGGCTGGAGGCCAGCCAGGCGCTGGTCGTGTCTTCGGCGATGGCGACCGGGTCGAAGGCGGCGGCTTTCCCGGCTTGCCAGGTGCCGGCCGGGAACAGGTCGTAGGCGCCGTAGGACAGGAAGGCATCGTAGGCGCGGCCCAGTTTATCCAGGCCGAGGTCGCTGGCGGCTTCAAGGAAGGCGGGGAAATCGCCGGGTCGCCCGGCGGCCCAGGCGAGTAACTGGTCCTTGCTGGCCAGGTTGGCCACGGCGGCCAGCGAGTCCCCGAACAGGCGTTTTTCGAGAAAGCCGCGAAATTCACGCAACTGTGCGAGCAAGCGGATGCGCTCGCCGGCCGTGATCGCCCGCGTGCTGCCGCCGGGCTGGATGGCCAGCGTGTGCGGCCAGCGCCCGGCCAGGAAGCCCATCAGCCGGAGAAAGCCGGCGCGGGCCGGCAGCACTTCTGCGGCCGCCTCGCCTTTGACTGCCGCGAAGCGACGCTCGGCCGCGGCGTGCCACGGGCGTCCGGCATAGGCCGGACGGGCGAAATCGGGCATGAAGAAGAGGTAGAAATGGGTCAGGTGATCGGCCAGGTTTTCGGTGGCGCAGATCAAATTTCGCGAAATTTTGCCATTGACCGTAGCATTCAGGCCCATCGCATCGGCCAGCGCCGAGGCGGCGGCCGCCGACTGGGCGACCGAGCAGATGCCGCAGATGCGCGGCACGATGGCCAGCGCATCGAGCGGCGCGCGGCCGACCAGAAGCTGCTCGAATCCCCGGAACAGCGGCGAATTGACCTGCGCCGAAGCGATCCGCCCGGCATCGAGTTCGAGCGCCACTTCGAGATCGCCTTCGACACGGTTGAACGGCCCAACGACGATCCGGCTCACTTGCCGCCGCCTTTCTTGCGGACGGCCGGCAGGACGACCGGGTGATCCTCGACGGCATTGTTGCGCACCCGCTTCGGCGTCGCCGATTTGGACAGCGCGGCCAGGGCGACGAACCAGGCTTTCGGCATGTCGGTCGGCAGGCCGATCGGGATGCCGGCCAGCTTGGGCGTTTCCTGGAAGGCATGGCCGGGCGATTCGAAGCCCGGCTCGGTGCAGGCGATGCAGGCGAAGCCTCCGCGCAGGCAAGAGCCGCTGCCGTTCCACGGCCGCAAGTTGCAGTCGGCGTGGGCCTGGGTGCCCTTGCAGCCGAGGTTTTCCATCAGGCAGCCGAGGTCGGACTGTTTCTGGGCACTGGCCTTGAATTCGTAAAACTCGTTGCGGGCGCAGCCGTGATGGACCAGCTCGCCGGCGTAGAGGAGCGGCCGCCCGTATTCGTCGAGGTCCGCTGCGGTCACCCCTTCCAGGGCGGCTTTTTCCAGCGTGTCGACGACCCAGCCGGGATGCGTCGGGCAGCCGGCGATGTTGATCACCGGCAGGCCGGCCGCCGACTGGAAGCCGGCGCCGAGCAGGCCGCCCGGCGTCTGTTCGTCGAACTGCAGGCCGCAGGCTTCGAGCGGGTTGCCCGGCGTATTGGCGGAAAAACCGCCGTAGGCCGTGCATGAGCCGATGGCGAATACCCATTTGGCGTGGCGGGCCAGGCGGGCGACCCATTCGGTCAGCGGCCGGCCGCTGCCGGCCATCAGGTGGAATTTGCCGCTGCCGTTCGGGCCGCGCAGCATGGCCCCCTCGATGCACAGCGCGTCGAAGGCGAGCCGGCCTTCGGCGCAGTCTTCGAGAATAGTGAGCGCTTCCTCGCCGCTGTCGACCGACAGCGCCGGGTGCCAGAGGAATTCGATGCCGGCGTCGCGCAGTTCGTCGAACAGCGAACGCGGCTCGGAACAGAGCATCGACTGCGTGCAGCCGCCGCAACCGCCGCTCTGCAGCCAGAGCACTTTCATTCGGCCTGCTCCAGGCCGTGGCGGACCAGCTTGGCGCGCAGGCCGACGCGCGACAGGCCCAACTCCCGGGCGGCGCGCGACTTGTTCCAGCGATGGCGAATCATCGCCTCCTTCAGCACATGCATTTCCAGCTGGTCCATGCGTTCCTTCAAACCGCCGCTCAGGCCGGCGGCCCAGGGCAGTTCGTCGCTCGGGCGGGCCTCGTCGAAGTCGCCGACCGGCGCACGCAGTACGCGCGGCGACAACAGGTCGGCGCCGAGTTGCGGCGTCGTCGCCAGCGCGACCATGCGCAGGATTTCGTTCTGCAGCTCGCGCACGTTGCCCGGCCAGCGGTAGGCGGCGATGCAAGCGAGCGCCTCGTTGGTGAAGCCTTCGACCGGCTTGCCGAGGGCGGCGCAACTGCTGTCGAGCAGCCGGCGGGCGAGCAGCGGCAGGTCCATCGGCCGCTCACGCAGCGGCGGAATGTGCAGGGCGATGGTCGCCAGCCGGTAATAGAGGTCTTCGCGGAAACGGCCGCTGCGCACTTCGTCTTCGAGGTCGCGGTTGGTCGCCGCGATGACCCGGACATCGACATGGACCGGGCGATTGCTGCCCAGCGGCCGGAACTCGCCTTCCTGCAGCACGCGCAGCAGCTTGACCTGGAAGGCCGGGCTGGTTTCGCCGATTTCGTCGAGGAACAGCGTGCCGCCGTCGGCCTGCTGGAACAGGCCGACGCGATCCTCGACCGCCCCGGTGAAGGCGCCGCGCTTGTAGCCAAACAGTTCGGATTCGAGCAGGGTATCGGGCAGGGCGCCGCAGTTCTCGGTGACGAAGGCCTTGCTCGCCCGGCGGCTCTCGTAGTGGATGGCACGGGCGATCATTTCCTTGCCGGTGCCGGATTCGCCGGTGACCATGATCGACAGGTCGAACGGCGCAACGCGGCCGACCAGGTCGCAAACGGCGTTGATCGGGCTGCCCGGGGCGCGGATCAGGGCGGCCAGGCCAAAGCTGCTCTTGACCTTTTCCTGCTTGTGGTCGACCTGGCGCTTCAGGACCGGCTCGGCGGTGCGCAGGTCGAGCGACAGGCGCTGGTTCTCCTGCTGCAGGCGCCAGACCTCGGCGGCGCGCTGCAGGGTCAGCAGCAGTTGCTCGGGCTGCCAGGGCTTCAGCAGGTATTGCCAGATGCCGGCCTCGTTGACACCGGTGATGATGTCCTCGGCGTCGGTGTAGCCGGAGAGGATGATGCGGACGATGTCCGGCCAGCGGCCGCGGACTTCGCGCAGAAACTGGACGCCGGTGGTACCCGGCATGCGCTGGTCGCAGAGGATGATGCGAATGCCGGCGATCATCTGCTCGCGCTCCAGAATCGCCATCGCCTCGTCGGCGCCGGAGGCGCAGAGCACCTCGAAATCCTCTTCCAGCGTGCGGCGCAGGGCCTCCTGCGAACGCACCTCGTCGTCGACGACGAGGATGGCGGGCAATTTGCGCAGCACGGTCGGGCTCATTCGGGGATTTTCCAGTCGAGATCGCGGTGTCTAGCCAGGTGGCGCGGGGTCCAGGAATGCGCCGACCGGGAGACGAAATGATAGCGCGCGACGTGGTAGGAGGGGTCGAAACCGTAGAAATTGCGCCGCATTTCGGTCAATTCCCCGGCCCGGTAGGCGGCCAGCGGCTTGGCTGCCTCGTCGGCCTGGCGTTTGGCCCGCTTGGCGGCGAGTTTTTCGGCGATATCCGGCGCCGCAGCCAGTTCGGCGGCGCGGCGGGCGACATCGACGGCAAAGCCGGGGCCAGGCAGGCAGGCGTCGTAGAAACCGAGTTTGACCGCTTCCGGCGCCGTCATCGGCAGGCGGTGGCGCATGATGGCCTGGGCGCCCTCGTCGCCGACGCGTGGTGGGAGCAGGTAGGTCCAGAACTCCGAGCCGTAGAGGTTGCCCATGTTCTTGTAATGCGGGTTGAGCATCACCCCGTCGCGGGCCCAGACGAAATCGGCGGCGCGGGCCAGGAAGCAGCCGCCGGCGCCGGCATTGCCGCCGACCGCCGCCACCGTCAGCTGAGTTTCGCAGCGCAGGATGGCCTCGGCCAGGTCGTCGATGGCGTTGATATTGGCCAGCGACTCGTCGGCCGGGCTTTCGGCGGCTTCGATGGTGTTCAGGTGGATGCCGTTCGACCAGAAATCCTCGCCGCCGCGCAGCACGATGACCTTGGTTGGCTGCGTCGTCGCCCACTGGAAGGCTTCAGTCAGCCGCTGGCATTGTGCCGTGCTCATCGCGCCGTTGTAGAACTCAAAACTGAGGAAACCGACGCCACCGGCCTCTTCGTAGGCAATGTCCTGCCAGGTCGCGGTCGGCGATTTCCACCAGCCGGCCAGCGGCAGTTCCGGCAACTCAGCCGCCGCCGGGCAGGCCAGCGTCGCCGGCAGCTTGATGCCGCCGGCCGGCTTGACGTGGCCGATCCACACGGCGCCGTCGGCCGTCGCCCGGCAGATCGCCGTCTCGCGCCGGCCGAGCAGGCTGCCCGGCTCGCCCTTCAGCGTCGCTTCCGGCCAGGCATCGAACAGGTGACAGGGTTGGCCGAACAGTTGGTCGGCGACGCCGGGGAAGCCGTCGGCGGCATTCAGCTTGGCCAGCACGCTGGCGGTATCGTCCGTTTGCCAATCGATGGCGCGGTCGGCCTGTTTCATCAACGCATGAGCCTGCCCCGGCACGCGCTCGGGTTTGAAATTTGGCTCATTTATCCGGCCGACCGTAGCATTCACCGCCCGCACCGCCGCTTCGGTCACTTCGTTACGGTAGATCGAGGCCTTGCGGGCAGCGCGCATCGGGAAGGTCGCCGAGGCCCAGACCGGGCCGGCATCCATCTCCGCTTCGGCCTGCAGCACGGTGACGCCCCATTCGCCGACGCCATTGCGGATCGCCCAGTCGAGCGCCGACGGGCCGCGGTCGCCGACGATGCCCGGATGGACGACCAGGCAGCGATGACGCGACCAGATAGCCTCGGGAATCGCCCGCTTCAGGAAGGGCGCCAGGATCAGGTCGGGCTTGAACAGCGCCACCGCCTCCTCGGTCACCGAATCGGCGATGTCGAATTCGATGCTGA
>CAIXSK010000145.1 GCA_903922075.1 uncultured beta proteobacterium
AACCACTACAAGCGCCTGCGCCATAGCGCCAAGAACGCCGGCGAAGTCGAGCTTTCCAAGAGCAACATCCTGCTCATCGGGCCGACCGGCTCGGGCAAGACCCTGCTCGCCCAGACGCTGGCCCGCCTCCTCAACGTCCCCTTCGTGATGGCCGACGCCACCACGCTGACCGAAGCTGGCTATGTCGGCGAGGACGTCGAGAACATCATCCAGAAGCTGCTGCAGAAGTGCGACTACGACGTCGAAAAGGCGCAGCAGGGCATCGTCTACATCGACGAAATCGACAAGATTTCCCGCAAGTCGGACAATCCATCGATTACCCGCGACGTGTCCGGTGAGGGTGTCCAGCAGGCCCTCCTCAAGCTTATCGAAGGTACGACTGCTTCGATCCCGCCGCAAGGTGGCCGCAAGCACCCGAATCAGGACTTCGTCCAGGTAGACACCACCAACATCCTGTTCGTTTGCGGCGGCGCCTTCGCCGGTCTGGAAAAAGTCATCCAGAAGCGTTCGGAAAAGGGTGGCATCGGCTTCGGCGCCGAGGTCAAGAGCAAGGACGACGGCAAGGCCGTTGGCAAGATCCTTCTCGAAACCGAACCCGAAGACCTCATCAAGTTTGGTCTCATTCCCGAACTGATCGGTCGCCTGCCTGTCGTCGCTACCCTGCAGGAACTGGAAGAAGATGCACTGGTCCAGATTCTGACCGAACCGAAGAACGCGCTGGTAAAGCAGTATCAGAAGCTGTTCGGCATGGAAGATGTCGAACTGGAGATTCGTCCGGGCGCCCTTTCCGCCATCGCCAAGAAAGCGCTCGAGCGTAAGACTGGCGCCCGTGGCCTGCGTTCGATCATGGAGCATGCACTTTTGGACACCATGTACGAACTCCCGGGCATGGAGAATGTCGAAAAGGTGGTCATCGATGAAAACATGATTGCTGGCGACACCCCGCCCCTGCTCATTTACGCCGATCAGCCAAAGGTTTCCGGCTCCAACTGAGCCGGGTCTTGAATTGCGGTTCCCCGCCCCCACGTAGGGGGCATATACCTATTTCAAAGGCATCGTAATGTCGACCCCCAACACGCTCCCGGAAACCGTTGAACTGCCGCTGCTGCCCCTGCGCGACGTCGTCGTCTTCCCGCACATGGTCATTCCCCTATTCGTCGGCCGCCCGAAATCCATCAAGGCGCTCGAAATGGCCATGGAAGCCGGCAAGAACATCCTGCTGGTAGCCCAGAAATCGGCCGCCAAGGACGAACCGGAACCCGAAGACCTCTACCGCATCGGCTGCATGGCCAACATCCTGCAGATGCTCAAGCTGCCCGACGGCACCGTCAAGGTGCTGGTCGAAGGCACCCAGCGCGCCCGCGTCGAATCCATCGAGGTGCAATCCTCGGTGTTCACGGCAACCGCCGTCCCGCTGCCGCAGCCGGAAGTCGAAGACCATGAGATCGAAGCGATGCGCCGCGCCGTGGTCGCCCAGTTCGACCAGTTCGTCAAGCTGAACAAGAAGATTCCCCCGGAAGTACTGTCGTCGATCGCCAGCATCGAGGATGCCGGTCGCCTGGCCGACACGATCGCCGCCCACCTGCCGCTCAAGCTCGAGCAGAAGCAGGAGATCCTTGAAATGGGGAGCGTGCGCGACCGCATCGACCGCCTGCTCTCGCAACTG
>CAIXSK010000146.1 GCA_903922075.1 uncultured beta proteobacterium
AAGTGCTGCCCGGTCCGCCCGGTCGCCGCTCGACAACGACGGTCACCGAACCCCGCTCGGTAAACTTGATGGCATTGCCCAGCAGATTGAGCAGCACCTGGCGCAAACGAACCGGATCGAGCACGACATGGCGAGGCAGGTCATCCGCAATCTCGAGCCGCAAGGCCAGCGATTTTTCGGCTGCCCGGCTCTCCAGGATGCGGCAGGCAGCCTCCATCACCGGGCGCAGCTCGCAGGCGATCGGCTGCAAGGTCATGTGGCCGGCCTCGATCTTGGAAAAATCGAGAATCTCGTTGATCACCTCGAGCAGGTGCAGCGAGGAATGTTTGACCGTCCCCATGTATTCGCGCTGCTCGGCGGTCAGCGCAGTGCCGAGCGCCAGCTCGGTCATGCCGAGGATGCCATTGAGCGGCGTGCGGATTTCGTGACTCATGTTGGCCAGGAACTCGCCCTTGATCGCATTGGCGCTTTCAGCCGCCGCCTTGGCCGCCCCGAGGTCGGCCACCAGGTTTTCGATGCGGTCGGCCATTCGGTTGAAGGCATGCGCCGTGGCGACGATTTCGGCGGCGCCTTCGGGCTTGGCCCGGCCGGAAATCGCCCCCTGCCCGAACTGCTCGACCACCCGCGAAAGGCGAACCAGCGGCCGCAAGTTCTGCCGCAAGGCCATGGCCAGCAGCGGCAGAAAGATGGCCAGCGACAGCAGGCCGCCCAAAAAGGCCAGGCGCCCGATATACCAGAGGTCGTCGACCACCGCTTCGACCGAAGGCTGGATATACAGCTTGCCGTAGCGCACGCCGCCCACCGCAATCTCCATCACATGCGGTTCGAATTCACCGACCACCGCCGTCACCAGGCGCGAGACACGCGACTCCGGCGCGGCTTCCCGCACGTCGAGCACGATGGCGCCGCTCTCCGGATGCAACAGGATCAGGTGCTCGATCGAGCGGTGTTCGACGACGCGCAACAGGGTCTGCCGGGCGGTTTCCAGATCGCCGACGACCAGTGTCTGTTCGAGAATCGGCAGCAGCGCCGCGCCGACCGAGCGCGCCGAATCGTCGGCCACCCGATGGGCCCGCTCGGCCTGCGCCCACATCTGCACGAGCACGCCGGCCACCGTCAGCACGACCAGTCCGACGACGACCAGGATCAGTATCCGCCGGACCAGACCGGAGGCATTCTCACTCATCGTCGGACGCTCAGTTCGGGACCGCCTTGTAGGTCCGGCGAACGATCTCGTAATCCTTCTCGGTAGCCGGGAAGAAGCCGGGGAACTGGTTGGCTTCCAGGATGGGCGCTGCCTTCGGATCCTTGCGCATGGCCAGCAAGGCCTCGCGGATGCGCTCGACCTGTTCGCCCGGCAGCCGGGGATGGACCAGAACCGCCAGGTCCGGATACGGCTCGGAGGTATAGATTTCGCGGTAGCGCAGCCCGTTGCGCGCCGCGTACTGGCTGAGGAAACGGGAATTGACGCCGACCGCCTCGACCTGGCCGGCCGCCAGCTGCGCCAGCGCGCCTTCCTGATTGCCGGCCAGCACTTCCTTCTCGCTGACGCCGGCCTTGCGTAGTGCCGCCTTGGGCACGGCATAGGCGACGAAGGCATTTTGCGACGGATAGGCGATGCGCTGTCCGTTGAGGTCCTTCAACTGGCGGGCCTTGCTCGTGTCGAGCACGGCGAGCACACCAAAGATCGGGGCATTGCCCCAGCGGGCCAGCACCTTGTAGGTGCCGTCGAACTCCTGCCGGAAATTGTGGTTGGTGTACACCAGATCAAATTCGCCGCGAGCCATCATCGCATTGGTCGCCTGGACGTTCTGGCCCATGCGCAACTGGAACTTGTAGCCGGTCGCGCCGTTGAGATAAGTGAACACCGGATTCCAGCGCTCGGCAGTCAGCTGCGGGCTTTGCTGGTTGAGTACACCAAAGATCAGCGGCTGCTCCTCGGCCACCCCCCCCGTCGACGTACCCCAGCACAAGGCTGCAGTCCATAGCCATCTTTTATTTTTCATATTCGTCTCCTTTTATGGAGAGCGATTCTATCGTGTGTACACGCGCCCGGCGCGCCTGCCTCCGCCAACGCGCGCCCAAGTCGATTAGCAGGCGTTGATGGACATCAAATCACCGCCCGGCACCCCGGCGCGACAATGATTTTTCGCCGCCAACCCGCCCACCATGATCGCCAACCCCACCATCGACCAGGCCCCCATCAGCCCCCCGGACACCCGCCGCGTCCCCGGCAACAAGGGGATCTGGGCCGGCATCACCTGCGAGTTCGTCGAGTTCGCGGTGCTCTTCGCGGTCTATTTCATCGCCCGGGCGCATTTCCCCGACGCCTTCCACGCCGGCGCCCATCGCCTGTCGATCGCCGCCGGCACGGCGATCACCCTGCTGATGATCACCAGCAGCTATTTCATCGCCTGCTCGGTCAACGCCATCCGCCAGGACCGGCAGCGGGCCGCCGTGATCTGGCTGGTCGGCGGGCTGGTCATCGCCCTCGGCTACCCGCTGACCAAGGCGCTGGAAATCAGCTGGAACCTGGCGCAAGGCATCAACGGCGAATCTGGCATTTTCTTTACCGTCTATTACTACCTGACCTTTACCCACCTGGTGCACGCCACCTGGGGCATCCTCGGCATTCTCTGGGTCCTCGCCCGCCTCGTCTTCGGCGGCTACTCATCGCACGACTACGCCGGGCTGGAAGCGCTGGCCTGCTACTGGCACGCCACCGACATCATCTGGCTGGCCATTTTCCCGATGTTCTACGTACTGGCCTGAGCATGAATTCCAAAAACGACCAATTTTTCGGGCTGACCGTAGCATGGCTGGCCCTGGTCGCCCTGACCCTGGCCGGACTCGGTCTCAATGCCTGGTTCCGTGACGCGCCCTGGCTGCCGCTGCTGGTCGCCGCCATCATCTGGGCCAAGGGCTCGCTGGTCGCCCGCAGCTTCATCGAAGCGCACGTCGCCCACATCTTCATCGCCCGGGTGCTCAAGGTCTTCATCGCCCTCGCCCCGCTGGCCCTGATCGCCACCGCCTTCTACGGCAGCACGCTGGCCCGCTGGGCGACGCTCTAAGCCCTCCTGACCCCCTGTTTTTTTACCTGTTCACCCGCGATACGCGTTTACCCGTATTGCACGATACGAATTTTGTTTTTACAATGCGAAACACGAACTAGGGAAAATACGGGCTCGCGAACCAACCCGTTAGCAGCTACAGTTGTTTTACCCACCAGGTAAAACAGAACGAAAACCAACGTAGGAGACAAACCATGGCCGACCAGCCGAACGCCCTGCCTGACCCCGCCGACGTAGACCCCCAGGAAACCAAAGAATGGATCGATGCCCTCGAAGGCGTCATCAACCTGGAAGGGCCGACCCGCGCCCATTACCTGATCGAGAAAGTCATCGGTCAGGCCCGCCTGCAGGGGGTCGACATCCCCTACTCGGCCAATACCGAATACATCAACACCATTCCGGTCGAGCAGCAGCCCAAGTACCCGGGCAATGCCGACATGGAAATCAAGATCCACTCCTACATCCGCTGGAACGCGATGGCCATGGTCGTCCGCGCCAACAAGGACACCAACGTCGGCGGCCACATCGCCTCCTTCGCCTCGGCCGCCGCGCTTTACGACGTCGGCTTTTCGCATTTCTGGCGCGCGCCCTCGGCCGATAACGGTGGCGACCTGATTTTCTTCCAGGGCCACTCGGTGCCCGGCGTCTATGCCCGCGCCTTCATGCTCGGCCGCCTGACCGAGGAACAGATGGACCACTTCCGCCAGGAAACCGGCGGCAAGGGCATTTCCTCTTACCCGCACCCATGGCTGATGCCGGATTTCTGGCAGTTCCCGACGGTTTCCATGGGCCTCGGCCCGATCCAGGCCATCTACCAGGCCCGCTTCATGAAGTACCTCGACTCGCGCGGACTGGCCAAGGCCGGTGATCGCAAGGTCTGGGCCTTCCTCGGCGACGGCGAGACCGACGAAGTTGAATCGCTGGGCGCCATCGGCATGGCCGGCCGCGAGAAGCTGGACAACCTGATTTTCGTGATCAACTGCAATCTGCAGCGCCTGGACGGCCCGGTACGCGGCAACGGCAAGATCATCCAGGAACTCGAAGGCGAGTTCCGCGGTGCCGGCTGGAACGTCGTCAAGCTGATCTGGGGCACCCACTGGGACGCCCTGTTCGCCCGTGACAAGAAGGGCATCCTGAAGAAACGCATGATGGATTGCGTCGATGGCGAATACCAGACCTTCAAGGCCAAGAACGGCGCCTATGTCCGCGAGCATTTCTTCAACACGCCGGAACTGAAGGAACTGGTCGCCGACTGGACCGACGATGAAATCTGGGCGCTGAACCGCGGCGGCCACGACCTGTTCAAGATCTTCGCCGCCTACGACCGCGCCATCAAGCACAAGGGCGCCCCGACGCTGATCCTGGCCAAGACCATCAAGGGCTTCGGCATGGGCCAGGCCGGCGAGGCGATGAACATCTCGCACCAGCAAAAGAAGATGGACAAGGAGCAGATCGGCCGCTTCCGCGACCGCTTCAGCCTGCCGGTGCCGGACGACAAGCTGGAAGAGCTGCCCTACCTGAAGTTTGCCGAAGACTCGCCGGAATACCAGTACCTGCGTCAGCGCCGGATGGACCTCGGCGGCTTCCTGCCGACCCGTCGCCGCAAGGCCGAGCCGCTGGCCATCCCGTCGCTCGACACCTACGCCGCGCTGTTAAAGGCGTCTGGCGCCGGCCGCGAACTGTCGACGACAATGGCCATCGTGCGCATCATGAACATGCTGTTGAAGGACAAGAACATCGGCAAGAACGTCGTGCCCATCGTGCCCGACGAATCGCGCACCTTCGGTATGGAAGGGATGTTCCGCTCGGTTGGCATCTGGAGCCAGGAAGGCCAGAACTACGTGCCGGAAGACCATGACCAGCTGATGTTCTACAAGGAATCGAAGACCGGCCAGGTGCTGCAGGAAGGCATCAACGAAGCCGGCGCGATGAGCGACTGGATCGCTGCCGCCACCTCGTATTCCGTGCATAACGTACAGACCATTCCGTTCTACATCTGCTATTCGATGTTCGGCATGCAGCGCGTGCTCGACCTCGTCTGGGCAGCCGGCGACCAGCGCGCCCGCGGTTTCCTGATCGGCGGTAC